>CADBCT010000047.1 GCA_902793315.1 uncultured Erysipelotrichaceae bacterium | reverse complement strand
GAACCCACTAATGGACTTGATCCAATAGGTATAAAACAACTTAGAGAATTATTGATTAATTTAAGTAGGAATAGTAATGTGGGAATCCTAATAAGTAGTCATAATTTACCAGAGATAGAAAATATTTGTGATAGAATTTTAATGGTTGATCATGGAACCATTATCGAAGATTTTGGAATAGAAAAAGTAAAATATAAAAATATATCTTTAGAAGAAGAATTTATGAATAAGTTAGAAGGTGATAAAAATGATTAGATTAATTAAATCAGAGTTTATCAAAAATTATAACTTAAAGAATGTGATAATTATTTTAATACTGTTGTTAATATCTTCTTTTTTACTAGTTAAATTTGAAGAAACTTTTGGTAATAGAGTTATCTATGATGATTCTTATTCTTATCTCGAAGAAGATTATAAGTATATGCTACAACAATTTGAAGATAACTATGAAAAGAATCCAAATGACTTTAATAAAGATTTAATATCTATTACAAAAGAAATTCATGAAAATTATAAGCTAACACGTAGTGCAGTAAAAGGACATCATGAAATGATGTGGCAAAAAAATTTTACTCAAAAATATATAACTGAAGTTAGTCATAAATATGCGCTTTTACGACTAGATGATTGTAATCATGAAGATATAACTGATTATATATTGGGATATGAAAATCCAGGACTTTTGGATACATACCAAAATATTAAAGAATCCTATATGGATTATCTGGATTCTTATAAAAATACGAATTATGCGGAAAAAATAAGTGAAGTAGAAAGCAAGATTAATGAGTTGGATAAGATAATAAAAGATAATAATTACTATGAGTATATGAAATATCATTGTAGTACATTGGATTTTAAATTAAATAATAGATTAGAAGATTATTGTAATTACATTATCAATAATAAAATAAAAGATGAATATGACTATAGAGCTGTTAATGCTGCTGAATATTTATATTTAAACGATCTGAAAAATTCACAACATATTTTAAATAGAAAAGGAAATAATTATACAAATACTTTAAATAAAAACATCAAAGATATATTTGAACAACAAGATAAAATTGTTACTTATGCATATAAACATAATATAAAGCATGATTTAAAGTTTCCATATGAAGCAGATTATATAGGATATAGTGGTCATTATATTAATACTAAAAATTATGTTAATAAAGGGTTAAGCTTTGGATTTATAGTATGCTTTATATTGGTTATAATGAGTAGTGGTATCATATCAAGAGAGCATGATAAAGGAACTATTAAATTACTTTTAACCGCACCAGTAAAAAGAGAAAAAGTATTATTATCAAAGTTCTTATATTTAGTAATTAATATGTATTTATTATGGGTATTAGGAATTATATTTATCTTTTTAATGAGTGGAATTAAATATGGTTTTTCTGATTTGTTTGTTAATCAATTAATACTTATTAATAATAATGTTTCAGAAATTAATTACTTTATTTGGTATGTTGGTAAATTATTCATTCATAGTATACCAGTAATATGCTTTTTATCATTTATGTTTTTCTTATCAGCAACATTTAAGAATACAGTTTTTACATCTAGTATTTGTTCTATATTTACTTTGTTATCATTATTAATATGGGTAATATTAGATAATTTAAAAATAAAAATACTATATTTTATTTCCTATACACCATTAGCGTATTTAGATCTTAATATTATAAGAGAACACAATAGGTTTTATCTTAATACTATATCGAATACGAATTTAAATAGCATCTATGGAATAATTATAAGTATAATTTGTACAATTATTTTTCTATTAATAAGTATTAATTATTATAAAAAGATAGATATTGTAAATAAATAATTGTAATCATGAAAAAATAATTAAAAGGCAAACAAATTGCCTTTTTAATTTTGTAACTCAACGGAGAGTTTGTTGAAAAAAATCAATTATTTTTATATACTGATTACAAGGTAGGTGTAAAAAATGAATTATGATAAGATTGGTAGTTTTATTCAACAAAAGCGAAAAGATAAGAATCTTACCCAAAAACAACTTGCTGAAAAATTAGGAGTTACTGATAGAGCTATTTCTAAATGGGAGCGAGGACAAGGCTGTCCTGATGTTTCTATTTTAGAAGTATTATCTAAAGAACTTGGTTGTTCTATATTAGAATTGTTAAAAGGAAGAGAGATTGAAAATGAAGTAATTCCTGTTATTGAAGCAGATGACTATGTTCGTGATAGTATGAATATATCAAAACAAGTTACAAAAGAAAAAATCATTTCATTATTTAATAAAATTATTGTTGCATCAATTATATTTATATTTGTGTTGCTTTTATATTTTAATATTGTTCAAATTATATATGTTAATAAAGAATATACATTAAGTATAGATAAAGAAACATATAAAAGAGTAACTGAAAGAATGGAGACTATTGATAATAATCTAAATATCATAAAGAAAAATAGAGGTAATTATTCTATTGAAGATTATGAAAAAATAATTGAAAATTTAGAAAATAATTATTTAGATATTAAAAATGAAACAGTATTTGATTATGTTATTAATAAGAGAGACATTAAATACACTGTAAATGATATTTTTACTTTTTTTGGTAACGGTGATGTTTTAACTGCACAATTGGATACTGAAAAAATATTAGAAAAATATTCTGATCATGGTCTAACTAGTGAGTATAGAAATGTTATGATTGATAACTTTTTTACTGCTGCCCATTCTGCTGATTTCTTAAGAACTTATACTTCATATCAATATAATTCTAATCCTTTTGCAAATGAAAATGAATTTTATTCTATTGATAATATGGAAATACGAGGTGCTGTTTATAAATTACGTGGTGATTTATCTCAATTAGCATATTTAACAGAATTAGTAATAGAAGTAGGTGATATACATGAATAAGTGGTTAAATATTGTTCGAATTTTATTATTATTACTTGTTTGTTTTTTAAATGTATATTCTTACTTTAATATGGTTAGTTGGAGTCACTTGCTATATTTAGTGTTATTGGTTGTAGTAATAGTATTAACTACTAAAGACTTTATTAAAAAGAATCCCATCAATAATAATAGAGCTTATATAATTATTTGTATATTATCTTTTTTGATAATAAGTTATATTCTATGTAGATTCACATTTGATACTAGTTTATTTTTTAATAAATATACTGGTGATCCGTATGGTTCTAATTTTGTAGAGTTTAAAATGTTGTATTTAAAGCAAAATATGATTTATTTCAATTTATTGCTAGTTTTACTATTAACATATAGAAAAATTAATCTAAAAATCTCTAAATAGGTTTTTAGATTTTATTTTTTAAATTATGATATAATAAAACCTAGGAGTGAGCATATATGAAAAAAATTATTTATATTCTATCTGCCATTATAATTGTATTGTTAATTGTTACCATAATACAAGGAATAAGAATTAAAGAATTAAGTAAAACAGATAGTAAGGAAAAGAATACTTCAGTAGTAAATGAAGATAGTAAAAAATATGCAGGAATATATCATGCTAATTATTATTCAACTAGTGGAAAGATGATGGATGAAAATATAAGATTAAATGAAGATGGTTCATGTAAGTTATTATATTCTACAAATTGTACATGGAAAATTAAGTCTGAAAAAGTTTTATCAGTTACAACATATACATTTGTTGGAGGAGTAGTGGAAGAAAATGGTGTTAAGACAACTAGAGTTTTTGGAATGAAAACAAAGGAAGAATGCGAAAAAGCTATGGTTGATCTTAATGCAGAAGGTAGTTGTGAAAAACTTGATGAGGAACATGATTTAGATGTAGTAAATGGTGGAATTATGTATAATGATCGTGTTTATAATAAAATCAGTTAATAAAACCTAAATAGGTTTTAGGTTCTATTTGGGTTCTAAAAATAGTAAAAAAACTTAAAAAGTAGTAAAAAGATATAATACAGAGGGTTAGCGATTATATTGATTTAACAAGTTTTAATAAGCAAAAGGTCTGTTAAATCGCGACCCCCTGAAGACCTAGTCGTGAGACTAGGTCACTTTTTGTTATTAGAAGATTTAATTGATTATATTATTTAAACATATTTAAGATTTCGTTATATAACGTGGTGTTGAAGTATCATTTAAAAACATGTATAATCATTTATAGGATGGGATAATTATGAAATTAATTGATTACTATGATGGTAGAGAAGATAATGTAGAAATAGAAGAAATTGGTCCAGCTGGAGCAGGATATAATGCTCCCATAAAGGTAAGGGTAAATGGAATGCTTGGATTTAAGAAGAAAAGTATAAATTGCAGTACTTTTGATTCATTTGAGTATTTAATTTCTCAATTAGGTAAAATGTTAAGTATAAAGGTTGCAGATACATATTTTTTTGATGATGGTTCTATTTTTAGTAAATCTATTTATGAAGAAGGAGAAGAATTCATAACAGGTGGAGATATACTAAAATATGTAACAATATCAGAAGATGAAATAAAAAGAATAAAAGAAGAAAGAAAGAAATTTAATGAAACGTTGGAATTAGTAAGGGTTAAAGATCAAGATAAAAGAATAGCAAAAACTCCAGAAGAAATAGATTCTGTTGTTAAGCAATATATTGATATAATTGATAGATTAAAAGTTGATAATCGAGATGAAATAGTTAAAGATTATATTAGAATGTGTTTTTTAGATGTATTAACAGGTAATAAAGATAGGGTAAGTGGTAATTATGGGTTAATAAAGAGTGGTAATGATTATTCATTTGCTCCATCATTTGATAGTTCTACAATCGGTTATCCAGGGATAGATGATAACTATGTACAATTAAATCATTATTTGATAGATAGAAAAGATTTATATAATTATTTAATATCTAATTACTATGAATGCTTGAGTGATATATTTGACAAAGATAGAAAGCATATAGTAGATAAAATGAAAAGTTTATTAGATGTAGTATTTTCAAGGGAAGAAGATAAAAGTGATAAAGAATGGTTTGATCGAATGGTGATAGGACAACTTGATTATTATTTAAATAGTGTTAATAGTCTCTTTGCTGAAGATGAAATTAGTAAAGCACAAGCTGAAAGAATGGTAGAAGGAGACTCAACAAAAAGCATATCTTGATAGTATAATGAATGCTCATTTTATATAAATGGCGAATGATGACATTATTTGATTAAATATCAATGGTTTTGATATATCTATAATAGTATTGAAAAATCTTATTGAAGACACTGCCGAGGGGCAGTGTGCTTTTTTGTTATTAAAAAATTTCTGTCTATTGTTAATAAATGTATATTTAGTTACTTTTAATGTGGGTTTTTGCTGATAAATATGCTACAATATATATGGTAGAGAGGATTGGTATTGTGAGTAAAGTATTAAGTTTTTCTTTAAATGCAGGCTTTTCTTTATGTTCAATTTTTATTTGTTTGTGTATTTTATTTGCCTATTTTTTAAAGAACCGTGAAAAAAGATTAGAGGAAAAAAGTATTTATTTTATTTTAGATTTATGCTCAATTACTATTATGAGTATAGTTGAAATAATTTATGTACTATATTTTATTAATGTTGGAGTAGATGGAAAGTATGCTAATGCATTGTACCATTTATATTCTTTAACAATCCTAAGTACTACATTTTTTTCTTGGGTGTTTGTTATTTCATATCGTTTATCTCTTAATGAAGATGCGACAAAAAAAGGCAATAGTAAGTATGTATTTTATACAATAATAGGAATTATTCAATTAATTATTGGAATTATGATTTTTGTAATGCCTGTTAATATATATGCTCATTATGGAATTTTTACTTTCGATAGTTTCCCAATTACAGCAATTCTTGTATATGTTTTAGTTTCAACAACATCATTCGTTTTTATGTTATATTATAAAAATAAAAATATTACTAATAGAGATTTGTATCCAAGTATAGTTTCACTAGTTTTAATTTGTTTATTGTTAGTATATAGATTGATTAAACATGTGGATATTAATATCGAAACATTTGAATTTACAATCTTTACATTAGGAGTGTTCTTTACTGTTGAAAATCAAGACTATAAGCTTATTTCTTTAGCTAAACAGAAACAAGCAGCTGCTGAAAAAGCTACTAGTTCACAACAAGATTTCCTTTCTAGTATAGCTCATGGAATACGTTCTCCGATGAACACTATTTTAGGGCTTAGTCAATTACTATTACAAGATGATAATTTAACTAAAGAAAGTGTTAAAGATGATATGACAAGTATTCATGATGCTTCTACATCATTATTATCATTAATAAATAATATAACAGATTATTCTTATTTAATTTCTGACAAAGGAGAAGTGTTAGAAAAAGAATATGATATTCAGGATGTACTATTTGAATTAAATAGTGCAGCTTTAACAAAAATTACTAATAGTAACGTTGATTTTAATTTAAGTGTAACTGACGGTGTTCCTAAAAAATTACTTGGTGATTCTGAAAAAGTTACAAGAACTCTTTTAAATATTTTATCTAATGCTATTTCTTATACTGAAACTGGTGATATATCATTAGAAGTGAAAGGTGAGAAGAAAGGAAAAAATATAATTCAGCTTGAATTCTTAATTAAAACAACTGGAGTTAGTAAAAATAAAGATGTAATTGATATCGATTCACCTAAATTTATGGAACTAGGAACAGGTGGAAGTATAGATGGAAATATAGATAATAGTATATTGTGTATACAAATTGCAAAAGACTTAACTGACGTTTTAAATGGACATTTAGAAGTTGTAAGTGAAGAAGGAAGCGGAACAACATATACTTTAACTATTAACCAGAAGGAAAGCGATTCAGAGGGAGAAAATGTTGATCACAGTGATGAAAGAAAGACTTCAGTAGAAACTGTAAATATTGAAAATGAAGATAAAACAGATTTTGCAAAAATGATTGAAGAAAGAAATCAGAGGGAAGAATCAATAATCGAAGAGAAGAAAGAAGAAACGGTTGAAAAAACTGAGGAGAAAGAAGAAGTAAAAGAAGAAAATACTTCTGAAGAAGCACCAGTTGAGGAAAAGAAAGAGGAAACAACTGAGAAACCTGAAGATAAAGAAGAAGTAAAAGAAGAAAATACTTCTGAAGAAACACCAATTGAGGAAAAGAAAGAGGAAACAACTGAGAAACCTGAAGAAAAGGAAGAAAAACCTTCTGAAGAAGCATCAGTTGAGGAAAAGAAAGAGGAAATAACTGAGAAACCTGAAGATAAAGAAGAAGTAACAGAAGAAACTACTTCTGAAGAAACACCAGTTGAGGAAAAGAAAGAGGAAACAACTGAGAAACCTGAAGAGAAGGAAGAAAAGGAAGA
>CADBCT010000046.1 GCA_902793315.1 uncultured Erysipelotrichaceae bacterium | reverse complement strand
TGCGATATCTACTGGTGCTGCTTCTGGCATTGCTGGTTGTTCTACCATTGGTGCTGCCATCGGATCAACTACTGGTGTTGCGATATCTACTGGTGCTGCCTCTGGCATTGCTGGTTGCGCTGCCATTGGATCAGCTGCTGGTGCAGCAACTGCTTCTGGTGCTGCCATCGCATTTTGATCAGTAGGAGTAGTTTCTTCTTGAGCCTTTTTCTCCTTCTTAGATTTCTTGCCTGTAATTACTAAAACAATTAAGGCTATAATTAGTAATAATACTCCACCAGTTATAAGTAATCCTGGTAAAGTAGTAAACCAAGATAAATCAAAATTATTCATTTTCTCTACTCCCTTTATTCTATAATCTATTACTATGATAACAAAAAATATTTGCAATTGCAAACATTTTATTTTATGGACATTTTTTTACAGTGTAAAAAATGTCCAATACCCTTTATTTTCAGGCTTTTCCTTGAATTCAAGCACCTCATGAGTAACAGGATGTTCAAAGGCTAAATAGTAACAAAATAGACATATTTGTTCCCTATCTTCAACACCATATCTTTGATCACCTAACAAATAATGTCCTCTACTAGCAAATTGAACTCTTATTTGATGATGTCTACCTGTTTCTAATTTAACTTCTATCAAACTACAATTCTTATTTTTATTATACTCTAATTCTTTATAAGTAAGTATTGATTCTTTTCCATTTTCAGAAATAATACTATTACCATTACTCATCTTTTCAATAGAGTCCACCAATCTTCCTTCAGGCTCCATTCTTCCATGAATAATAGCTAAATATCTCTTATCTACTTGATGATTTAAAAAGCTCTTACTTAATCTAGCTGCTGCTTTACTAGTTTTAGCAAAAACCATTATTCCTCCAACCGGTCTATCTAGACGATGAACTAATCCTAAATAAACATTTCCTGGCTTATGATACTTTTCTTTTAAATATTCTTTAATCATCTCAATCATAGAAGAATCTCCAGTGTTATCTCCTTGACTTAAAATATTTGCTGGCTTAATTACCACAATAATATGATTATCTTCATATAAAATATTTAACTTACTCATTTTCTTCCCATCTTCCATAAATACCACATGGTAATACTAAATTATTTTCTTTTATTGGAATTCCAACTTCGCCACAACTAACTTTTCCAGAATATTTACTATTAATATTCAATTCCAATAGATTACTAAGCACAGTAGAAGATAAACCAGTTGTATAAGAATTAATTAAAAAGAATAAGGGTTTATCCGATAAAATTTCCGAACATTTTTCAATCAAATAATTCAAATTCTTTTCAATATCCCATACTTCTCCATTAGCCCCTCTACCATAACTAGGAGGATCCATGATAATAGCATCATATTTATTACCGCGTCTAATTTCTCGTTCAACAAACTTAACTACATCATCAACTAAATATCTAATATGGGCATCTTGATATCCACTACTTTTAACATTCTCTTTGCACCAATCAACCATCCCGCGAGATGAATCAACGTGAGTAACTGAAGCTCCTGCAGATAAACAAGCTACAGTAGCCCCTCCAGTATAAGCAAATAAATTTAATACTTTAATATCTCTTTTACTATTCTTTATTTTATCAATCATAAAGTCCCAATTAACAGCTTGTTCAGGAAATAAACCAGTATGTTTAAATCCCATTTGTTTAATATTAAAAGTTAATTCTTTATACTTAATAGTCCAAGAACCAGGAATATTCTTTAAATTTTCCCAATGTCCTCCACCTTTATTACTACGATGATAAACTGCATCAATTCTATCATGATACTTTTCTAATAAATCTCCATTATTCCAAATGACTTGAGGATCTGGTCTTAATAAAACGACTTTCCCCCATCTCTCTAATTTCATTCCTTTAGAAGCATCTAATAATTCATAATCTTTCCAATTGTTTGCTAGTAACATATAATCACCCATTTCAGTAATATAATATATCAAATAAAAGAAAAAAGAAAGACTAGCTTTCTTCATTTACGTCTTTAAATGCACTTCCCATGACAATACCCTTACAGTAATCACATCTTGTCTTACCTGTAATTTCAACATCATTTAATGCTCCACAATTAGGACAATGAGTAGTTTCTCTATTATAGACAGTTTTTCTTTTCTCAATACTATAGTAAATGATTCTACCATCAATGTCATCTACTTTAACACCAATAATTAATCCCTTATCAGCTAAATATTTTATCTCTTCTAAAATTTTTTTCTTTTGAGCTTCTTCACTTAATCCAGCTTCCCAAGGAACTTGCTGATAAAAATCTTCTACTTGTGCACGACTACCGTATATATATGGTTTATATTTCTTTATTAAAGCTTGATCTTCCTCACTACAATTTATTAATTTAAAAGTATTAGTATCAATATATAAGTCCTCTATTAATCTCTTATTCTTTAAATACTTAATCTTAATAACACACTCTGGTAATTTGCAAGAAGTTAGTTCAGCGATTTTTTGAATATCTCTTTCTCCATTTTTAGTAATTAATATATAAATTTGATTCAATTTAGCATCAAATTTTTCTTCATGTGGATATGTTTCATCATAGAACTTAGCAAATCTTTGAAATGAATTCTCATTAACATGCTTAACATTTATTGGTTGTTGTGAAATTCTCTTATAGTTTGAAGTTATTCTCCTAAGCTCAAAAAATATAAAACCTATTGGAATTACTATCATTGCAATATTTATAATCATAAACATCCTATTACTCACCTACTTTTATTTCACTTTATGAAGCAACATTAAATATTTGCTTATAATCAGTAATTAATGATGACCCATTATATACAATAATTCTATCTTTGTATTCTTCAAACAAAGAATCTTCTTCCATTTTATATTTACATTCAATATCAGCATACTTCTTACATTCACTACTATTAATAATACGCATACGATATACCTTGTTTTCCGTTTTAATAAAAGTAGCTAAAGAATCCCCCGCATAATTAAAATCTATTATTTTTGAATCAAAGTCATTCTTATTATATATAGTTGAAACTGAAGTGACTACAGGAGCGCTATTATAATCTTTTTTAGTAATAACATAACTATAAACATTTCCATCTGTTTTTAAAAGATAATACTCCCCAGTACTACTGTTGGCAGTTATAACCTTAATAGTATCAACATCTCTTAATAATAAATTATATATATCATATGAATTATCTGTTTTTGGTATTTCACTATAACTAGAAACATTATTTTGACCAATCAAATAATAATACTTATCATCAGTACCTTTAATAATTCTATCATCAAAAATTGTCTTTACAGCAATAGCAGTAGCTGCTTCTTTGCAATTTTCTCCACTCTGATAAGTTTGCTGTAATGAAATTTCATATATTTTACCATTTTGATCAATTAAATGATTTCCTGTAAAATATCTAATTTTCAAATAACTAAAATCATCCTTATCTTGAGGATAAAACTTATCACAAATAAATTTATTACCAATACTAAAACCAGCATGTCTAATTTCTCTAGTAACACTTCCATTACAAGCAGTACATATTGTTACTAATACTATTATCATTAAAAGTTTTAATAATTTATTTTTCATTTTAAATCTCCTTTATTTTTCTTTAGCTTATTCTTAATAAGAAATACTAAATCCATAGGACCATTCATTCTATTAAGTACTAATAAAGCATCTTGTAATTTTTCTTTATTAGACAAAGTTTCATTTATTATATTAGCTTCTTCTAAATAATTAAAATCAGTAATTGGATTAGCTTTAATAAATTCTCTAATATAGTTTTCAATATCTTTCAAAACATATTCTTTAAGACTATATTCATCCATTAAATATACACCATAGTAGCCACCCACTAGATATTTGAACTGATCTTCTAATTCTTCCATATAATCACCTATTTCTTACAAAATCTCCAACTTTTATTAAAGATTTGTTTTTATTATTAACTAAAATATTATTAAAGACAATTATCAATGGTTCAGAATTAAAGAAATCCATTCCTCTATTCACTTGCATATGTATATGAGCTCCTTTAGTACGTCCAGAATTACCAACTCTAGCAATTTCTTCACCTTGCTTCACAAGATCACCTATTTTTACTTTAAAGCTATCCTTCTTAATATGACAAATAGTACAATATTCACCATAATTAGCTTTAATTACTAAATAATTCCCTCTAACATCATTAGAATCTTGAGAAACACGCATATCAGCATAAGCCTTACTATCTGGTATTCCATCTACTAAATCCACTATAAATCCATCTATAGGGGCTAAAATAGATTTATTATATCCAAAATAATTATCATTAATATTTCCATCATCATGATAATAAGAACCATCAATATTACAATCAAAATCATAAGCCCATCTTTGACCATAGACATCATAAGAATGTGAATCTTTCTTTGTATATCCTCCATAAGTAATATACCAAAGGTCAGTACTAGGAATAATATATTTATTCTTCGTCTTTTTGTTCATGTTTACCTCTATCATCTTCTTCTAATATTTCAGTATCAGTAAAAGATATTCTTTCTAGTTTTAAAGTAATTATAGTCTTAATAATTTCAATGATTAATATTAAAACTAATGGTAAAAAAATTACTAAAAAGAATCCTATTTGACTTTTAACTATATGGTTTAAATCAGTTAATATATTTACTTTACCCAAAACTTTCCCAATAATTTCCTTTTTATGAACAACTGGATCAGGTAATGCAGAATTAATACTTTGAGTTGTAAATAAAACATCATTTTTATTTGTATTATCAATACTTATAATTCTATGAATAATAAGCTTATCTTCTAAACCACCAGTAGTACCATAATAAACAATGTCATTACCAACTTCTAAAACCAACTTATCAATCTTTTTAATTACTACTACATCATTTTTATTATAAGACCCTTTCATTGAATTATCAGGTACTATATAAAAAGCATAATCAGCTATATTTTTTCTTTCTAAGCATATAAATAATAAATAAGAAGCTATAAATATAGTAAAGATAATTACAAAAATAGTATAAATAATTTTAAATAATCTACTATTTAATACCTCTCTCATATTAAGCCCCTTTTCTTTTTATATTTTATATTGCTTTAATACACCTGTATATATCTCTTTAATATTTTTTAATTTATTAAAATCATCTGGTCTTACTACATCTGGCAAATCTACTTTTAAATCAGAGTTATCAAGTACATATTTAACAAATTCAGCACAATAAAAGTGTCTTTCTCGTTTTAAATGTAAATTAACTGCCGCTAAAAATATTCCTATAATATTAAAGTGATATTCATTTTTATTCTCATTAATATCATTAATTATATCTTTTATCTTATTAAATTGCTCATCATTTACTTCTAAAGAATAGATTTTTGTTTTAGTTTTATAAAATCTTTTAAATGTCCCATAATCAATTGATTCATGAACAAATCC
>CADBCT010000045.1 GCA_902793315.1 uncultured Erysipelotrichaceae bacterium | reverse complement strand
ACGTTCTTTCTTACGTGAATCTCTTGTGATAAATCCTGCAACTTTAAGAGTTTTTCTAAAACTATTTTCTGAATCAGCTGGAGTTGTTTTATCATAGTCAAGTAAAGCTCTTGTAATTCCTAAACGGATAGCTCCTGTTTGACCTTGGAAACCTCCACCTTTTACTTTTGCATCTACATCAAACATTTCTCTTGTATTAGTAATATCAAGAGGTTGACATAAATCCATTACACAGATTTCAGAAGGGAAATATTCATGAACATCTCTACCATTTACTGTAATATTACCTTTTCCAGAAGTTAGTGTAACTCTTGCAACACTAGACTTTCTGTGTCCAGTTCCAGTATAAACATTTTTCTTTTCTTTTGCCATTCAAAACCCTCCTACTTAACTTCAAGCACTTCTGGCTTTTGTGCCATTTGTTTGTGCTCGCTTCCTGCATATACAAATAGTTTTCTATACATTTGTCTTCCTAATCTATTATGTGGAAGCATACCTTTTACAGCTCTTTCCACCATTTCTTCAGGATATTTCTCTCTCATTGTTTTTGCAGTTCTTTCTCTTAATCCACCAGTATATTGTGAGTGATTATAATAAATCTTATTTTCAAGCTTATTACCAGTTAAGTTAACCTTTTCAGCATTGATAATAATAATATAATCTCCACAATCAATATGTGGTGTATAAGTTGGCTTGTGTTTACCACGAAGATATGTAGCTGCTAAAGATGCAACTCTACCTAAAGACTTACCTTCAGCATCAATCACATACCACTTACGTTCTACTGTTTCTTTTTTTTGCATATAACTTTTCATAATTTTTCTCCTTTTACTTTAATCAACTTTTCCCAGGAGTTGATTAGAGTGGGATTAATAAATGTACCAGTTGTAATTATACTAAAAAAAGTATTAAAAATCAATACTTTTTCCTTTATTTACATAGTTTTATAGCGAACTTCTACTAAATATAGTCCTTCAGCCGGAGCAGTTTTACTAGCTTTAGTCCTATCTTTCTTTAAAATTATCTCTTTTACTTCTTTGGGTTCTATTTTTCCTTCACCAATTTTTATTAATAATCCTACCATATTCCTAACTTGATAACGTAGAAAACCATTACCCGTAAAAGTAATTATTACTTTACCATGATCTTCCTTAATAACTGCTTTATTTATCTTTCTAATACAGTTTTCTTTATCTTTATTATCAGTTACAAAAGATCTAAAATCATGTTCTCCTATAAAATATTTAATGGCTTCTTTCATTTTGTCTACATCTAATTTGTAATTATACTGGAAAACATAATTTCTTTCTAATGGATTATATTCATTAGTATTTATAATATATTGATATGTCTTACTTTTAACATTATATCTAGCATGAAATGTATCACTAACCACTTTAGTTTCAATAACATGAATATCATCCGGCAAATTAGAGTTCATAGCCCTTTTTAATTTTTTTTCAGTAATATTAACATCAATATCTGCATGACCGTATTGACATAAAGCATGTACTCCCTTATCTGTTCTTCCTGTTGCTACTAAATTAGTTTTCTTACCATTATTTATCTTAGTTAAAGCATCTTCCATCTTTTCTTGAATAGTTTCTAGGCCTTTCTGAGATTGAAATCCACTATAGGCTGAACCATCATATGAAAACTTAATTAAATACCTCATAAGCCCTCCTATACATGTTTATAGATATCTTTAATAATATCTCTAATATCATTATGATAATCTATCTTAATATTATATTTTTTCCTTGCTTTATAAGTAAATTCAACTATTTCAGGTATAGCAATATCATTAGCACTAAGTAATTCTACATCTTCAAATACTTCTTTTTTTCCATTACTAATAATTTTATTATTTTTAATTATTATATTATAATCAGCATACTTATATAATATTTCACTATTATTTGTTATAAAAATAATTGTTTTATTATATTTTTCTCTAATCATTTGAAAGAAAATTATTAATCTCTTTTGATTTTTTAAATCTAATTTAGAAAATGGTTCATCAAATACTATGATATTAGGATTAGAAAGTAAAGATATAGCTATTTGTAATAGTTTTTTTTCTGATTCTGATAAAGTAACTATAGCTCTATTGAAATCAATTTTATTTAAACCTACTATTTTTAAAGAATCTGTAATCTTTTTTACTTTATCTTTTAAAATTAAATTCTTTTTTTCTATTTCTCCAATCATGTAATCATAAATAGTAACATCAAAGCAATTATACTCAAAGTCTTCTCTTATGATATTTACTTTTTCTTGTTCCTTTAAAAGATTTATTATTAAGTCTTTATCATCTGTAATAACACCATTTATTTCATTATCATTTAAATTAATAATAAGTTTATTTTTCTTTATTTCCATAGGATATCCACCATCCTATCTTGATCTAATTCAATATCAGATATTAACTCATAATCTCTTAATTTAACTGATAAATCAATCATAAAAGGCACTTCTAACCCTATTCTATTAAGAATATTATCATTTTGTAATACATTTAATGGCTCACCTTCTAAAATAACTTCTCCTTTGTGTAATACGTATAAATAATCTGTAAGTAAAGATTCTTTTAAATTAATTGTCGTATTTATTACTGCTAAAGTATACTTATTTTGATAATCTTTTAAAAATTTAAATAACTTGTTAATTTCATCTTCACTTAGATAACTATCAATACTATCTAATAGGAGTGCTTTAGGCCTCTTTGCCAAAGCTAGTGCTATTTGAATTAAAATTATTTCTTTTTTTGATAAACTATTTATAGGTCGTTTAGAAATACCTTTTATTTTTAATCCTTTTAAAATATAATCAACTAATTCTTTATCAATTTTTTGATAATTTAATTCTTCTAATAAATTATCTCTATTAATACGTAATTCAAAGGGGATTACTGCTTTAAATAAATTATCACTTGCATTTAAAATTCTAATTAGTGTCGTCTTACCACTATTATTAGAACCAGAGATAGTATAAAATTTATTTTCATAGAAAACAATATTTAAGCTTTTAAGCTCAATTAGCTTTTTCATTTTACCTACCTCCCTCTGAATATAAAAGCCAACTATTAGTCGGCTTTTTTCTTTTGAATTTTATATATTTGTCTCAACATAAATTTATCTGATACGAAACGACTAAAGAATTTTGCCATTTTCATTTTAGTTCCTGGAATAATCAACATTTTTTCTTTAAACATCTTGTCAATCGCGTACTTAGCCACATAAGTACTCTTTAATGGCTTTACTGCGAAATGAACTCCTGCAACATTATTGAAATTAGTTTCTACTGGTCCAGGACATAGTACTGAGACATGAACATTAGTTTTCTTTTTCTTTTCTTCATAATACAATGCTTCAGATAATTGATAAACATAGGCCTTAGTAGCATAATAAGTACTCATTAAAGGTCCTGGTTGAAAAGCAGCTGATGATGCAACATTTAAAACATAAGTATCTGTATCTCTCTTTTCCATATCTTTGACTATTGACTTAGTAAGAATATGTACAGCTTTAATATTTGTATTAATTTGATCTAAATCTGTACTTAAGTCCGTATCAGTTAAATATCCAAAGTCTCCAAAACCTGCATTATTAATTAATATATCAATGTTTTCTTTTTTTGTTAAAACATATAATTCTTTTACTTTTTGTTCATTTGATAAGTCAGCAACTATAATAGTTACTTTTGTTGGTAATTGTTCTTGAATTAATTCTAGTTTTTCTCTGTTTCTTGCGACTAGAATTAGTTCGCATTTCATTGTAGCTAGATATCTAGCCATATCTAATCCAATTCCTGATGTTGCACCCGTAATTAAAGCTTTCATACAATCACCACTTTCAAATTTATTATATCAAAACTATTATTATTTTTCTATAAAAAAACAAGTATTTTCATACTTGTAATTTTATTATTTATCTTCCTTTTTAGTTCTTTTTGTTTTCTTTTCTTTCTTGTCTTCTTTTTTAGTTTCTTCTTTTTCTTCACTAACTAGTCTTAAAATAACCATTAATGCATGATCTCCACGACGTTCATCTAATTTTAAGATTTGTGTATAACCACCATTACGATTCTCATAACGTTTAGCTAAATCATTGAATATTTTATCAACAGTAGCTTTATCGTTATGTAAGAAAGCTAAAGCTTTACGACGAGAAACTAAATCTCCTTTTTTTCCGTAAGTAATCATTTTATCAACAAACTTACGTACTTCTTTAGCTCTAGTATCAGTAGTAGTAATACTTTCGTTATTAACTACTTGTTTAGTTAATGTTGCAAGCATACTTCTTCTGTGTTTATTATCTCTACCTAATTTTCTATATGCCATAGTTATTCCTCCTTATCTTAGTCATCATCACGTAATACTAGGCCCATTTCTCTAATTTTGTCTAATACTTCTTTTAGAGATTTTTTACCTAAATTACGAATCTTCATCATATCAGATTCACTCTTATTAACAAGATCTTGTAATGTATGAATTCCTGCTCTCTTTAAGCAGTTATATGCTCTTACAGAGAAGTCTAAATCTTCGATTGAAGTTTCAAGTGCTTTTACTTTTGGATCTTCAGTCTTTTCAATCATCATACCACTTACATCAGCAATTGCAGATAAGTCAGTTACGATTTCTAAATGTTCAATTAAAATTCTACTTGCTAAAGCAATAGCTTCTTCTGGTTTAATTGAACCGTTTGTCCATACATCTAAGATTAATTTATCATAGCTTTCATCTTGTCCTACACGAGCGCTTCCTACTTCATATGAAACTCTTTCGATAGGAGAATATAATGAATCAATAGCTATTTCCCCAACCTTTTTGATATCATGAATTCTTTTATTATCTTCACTTCTAACATAACCACGACCATTTGTAACTGTCATAGTCATATTTAATGAAGCTCCTTTTGCTAAAGTACAAATTACTTTATCTTGATTAATTACTTCAATATCAGCATCATGTTCAATATCAGCAGCTGTTATTTCCCCTTCTTTTGTAGTATTAATAGTTACTATTTTTTCTTCGTTAGAATGATTCTTAAATACTACTCCTTTTAAATTTAATATGATTGTAGTGACATCTTCATAAACTCCTTCAATTGTTTGAAACTCATGAAGTACACCTTCTATTCTAATACTACTAATAGCAGATCCTGGAAGAGATGATAACATAACTCTTCTTAAAGCATTACCGATTGTAGTACCGAATCCTCTTTCTAATGGTTCTAATTCAAATCTACCATAGAAATTATTTTCTATAGTATCTGTTATTTTATATATTGGTTTTTCAAATTGTAACATGAAACTAACCTCCCTTTATTTTTTCACAAACTTAATTTATTTAATTTGCCACATAACGTCGTGGCACACCGTTTATCCTCTTGGACGTTTTGGTGGACGACATCCATTATGTGGGATTGGTGTAACATCAACGATTGACGTTACCTCTAAACCTGCAGTTTGTAATGAACGAATTGCCGTTTCACGTCCTGGTCCTAAACCTTTTACGCGAACCTCAACTTTACGCATTCCCATGTCGTATGCAGCTTTTCCTGCAGCTTCTGCAGCCATTCCAGCAGCGAATGGAGTTGATTTTTTACTTCCTTTGAAACCAATTGCACCAGATGATGCCCAGCTTATTACATTT
>CADBCT010000044.1 GCA_902793315.1 uncultured Erysipelotrichaceae bacterium | reverse complement strand
ATTTTATGTATGATGAGATGGGTGAAGGGATGAGAAATAAAATGCAAACTGCTGATAATATTAATTCAGCTACTACAGATTTTCATGATTCATATGAAAAATCTGCTGATAAAAGTATGGCTACTAGGCAAGGAAATGCTCAATCAATATATAAAGAATATAAATAAAAAAGAAGTGATTATTCACTTCTTATTTTTTTAATTTATGATATAAACTAAAAGCTATATTGTATGTATGATACCAAAACTTAGAAATAATTAGGTGTATGATACCAAAACTTAGAAATAATTAGGTCATATTCACCAATTAACTCTACTACATGACCTCCAAAACTCTTTTTAAATAGATATAATCCAAATAATGGATTTTCTTTTCTAAAGTCCCCTGTAATACCATAGAAATTATATCTTTTATAGCCATGATCAATTGCATATTTAATACCTGCATAATGAACAGTATATGCTGATTGAAATTGCATTAAGTTATCATCAGTACCACCAAATAAAGATAATACTTCATTTCCATATACTAGGAATAAAATAGTTCCTAGATTTTTTTTATCCCCATATTCTTGTTGATAGTTCTTAATCTTATCAATTTGCTTCTTTAAACGATCAATAGAATCTTTATCTTGCTTATTTGTAGACTCATACTTTTTTTCATTCATTTGAAGTAGTTTATTATCATGTTTATATATCCTATCTTTTAAAGACTTTTCTACTTCTTCTAATTCATTTTTAGTATTTTTTTCATATTCTTTAAAGTCAATATCTGCAAGTAGTATTTTTAAAATACCACTTTCATGTAAGTTATCCCACATAGCTTCATAATATGATAATGGTCTATCTACAAAATCTCTTCGATCTCCTGTATGCTCCATTATTTCTTTGAATATTGGTAATTCTTCTCTAGTTATTTCTCTGGTTTTAATACAAGACTTTTCATTCTTTCTTAATATTTGTCTAGTTTTAGATTCCATATCTTTTTGAACTTCTTCTTCATTTCTACCATTAATCTCAATTACATGCATCCACCTAGGTTGAAGAGTATCTTGCATTAAGTTAAAACCAAAGAATTTATAGCCTAAATCCACTAAATTCTTATGAGCTTGTTTATTATCATAGCCATCTTCAACTATATTACCATTATTATCATGTTCCTGATATTCTACATAAGGATCTATTTTAATAAAGATAGCTCCTTCCTTTTTAGCAAACTCTTTTATTTCTTTAGTAAAAGTACTTAATATTTTTTTGTCATTATAATCAATTAAGAAACCACGTGGTGAATAGAACATTTTCTTCTTAACAATTGGTAATGTTTTAGAAAGAATCATTGCTCCTGCGACAATCTTTTTATCATCTTTTAGTCCTAAATAATAGGCATCCCAACCATTAGTTTTCTTTAAATTAGCCCATTCTTCAGTTTGATGAAAAGTAATTTGAGGATGTTTATCAGCAAACTTTTTAAATTCTTTTTTACTTAGATTTACTAATTTCATTTTTTAACTCCTTCTTACTTTTATTTCTCACTAGCTTTCTATAGAATGGAACTAACTTAGTAAAAACAAAATACATTAATTTATTAGTTACTAAATCAAATTCTCCAATGAATTCTACATAATCTCCCCCAAATTTCTTTTTAAATTCGTGTAACCCAAGTCTTGGATTATCTTTACTTAAATCTCCAATTGTACCAAATTGATCATAAATTTTAAGGCCTTGTTCTTTACAATATTTTAGGTGTTCATAATATGTAGCATAATTAACATAAGTTTCACTTAATATATTGTGATTACCAGCATATAGTACCCAAGCTTTATCCCCATATTCAATAATCATATGAGCACTCAAAGTAATACTGTTACCATATTCTTTTTTGCAATCTTCAAATTTGGCTATTTCTTTAGTAATATTTTCTTTTTGCTTAGTTAATTCAGTTAACTTAGCTTTAGCACTCTTGCTGAGATTATCAATTGGTAAAATAGATATTTGATTATTTATATCTTTTAAATTCTTTTCTAAAGCTTTAAGAGTCTTATCAAAATTAATTTTTCCTAAAAATAAAGTAGCTTTACTGTGCTTATTGCCATTAAATATTTCATATAAAGTGTTATAGTAATCTTCATTATAAGAAATAAAATCTTTTCTATTTTCAGTTAAAGCCATTAAGTGATAAAACTCAGCCAAATCATCTTTAGTTCCAATAATTACTTCTGTATCAAGCTTTCTAGCCTTAGCAATTCTTTGCTTAGTTGTCTTAGAAAAATGACTTTCTATTGTCTCTAAGTCTTGGTCTAAATTAATTCTAAATGTATAGCGAGGCTGCATAGTTTCAAAGTTTTTAGTGAATCCTAAATGTTTAAAACCACAAGCTTTTAAAGTATTAAATATTTCTTCAAAATTTTTATTTTCTTCCTCTTCATTTAGATAATTAAAAGAAGTTTTTATTATATCAGGATCTATTTTTAAAAAAATAGCTTTTTTGTTTTTAGCAAAGTCTTTTACTTTACTAGTCATGGTTCTAATAATTTCTTTTTTATTATAATCTAATACAAACCCTCTAGGAGCATAGAAATAGCAAAAATTAAGTGGTAGCTTTTTTTCTAATAGTAAAGTAGCTCCAACTATTTCTTCTTTATCATTAACTAATCCTAAATAATAAGGAGTTAGATTCTTTTTTGCTTTAGCAAATTCTCCCCAAGCAAGTGATTGTAGAAAATGTGATTTACTTTTATGATTTCTTACATAATCATCAAATTGTTCTTTCTCTAGGTTTTTAAGTTTTAACATAAATCATGCCTCACTTTCCTAGATTTAGTATATCATAGTTATCTTTTAAATCATATAGTAATTATCATCGTTTTTTAAATAGTCAGTTTCTTCTGATTGTTCTAATACTTTAAGTTTTTCTTCAATAATTTTAACTCTTTCCTTTAATTGATTGATATCATTGATCATAGTAAAATTGTTAGGAATAATAGGAATAGGTAAAGGTAAATTATTCATATAAGCACCAACTTTCTTTATATATTATGCAAAGTATAAGTATCTGTGATAAAATAGAAATAGGTGGATGTATGAGACTTAGAAATGTTAAAAATAAAGATATAATTATGAATAATTCTAATTACTTAGTAAAAGATTGTAATGAGTTAAAAGGTAAATGGAATAAATATTTTAAAAATAATAATCCTATTTATATTGAAATTGGTATGGGAAAAGGCAAATTTATTATTGAAAATGCTCTAAAATATCCTAATATCAATTTTATTGGTATAGAAAAATATGATAGTGTAGTAGCTAAAGCTCTAAAGAAGATACCAGAAGGTTTAAATAACTTAGTAATGATTAGAGCAAATGCTCTAGATATTGAAGAGATTTTTGATCACGAAATTGATCATATTTATCTAAATTTTTCAGATCCCTGGCCTAAGAATAGACATCATTTGCGAAGATTATCTAGTAAAGTTTTTTTAGAAAAATATGATGCTATTTTTAAAGATGAAAAAATAATAGAAATGCGTACTGATAATAGTGATTTGTTTGAATATTCTCTAGTTAGTTTTAGTGAGTATGGTTATGTCTTAGAGAAAGTTAGTCTTGATCTACATAAAGCTGAAGAAGTAGAAATAACTACTGAATATGAGGATAAGTTTACTAATGAAGGATTACCTATCTATTATCTTTTAGCTACTAAGGATTTGTTAAAAAAACGTAAATAAATATAAAATATTTTTACATTTATAAAAAAAATGATATAATGTAAGAAGAGTAGGTGAAATATGAAAAAAATTGTTTTACTCTCTACAATTTTACTGTTATTGACTGGTTGTAGTGTTGTTAGATTAAGTGATAGTAATATTGAAAAAAATATTGATACAATAATGACTGAAAAAGTTAACTTGCATAATGTTCATTATGACGGTTATAAGTATTATTTACCTAAGGGTATAAATTTTGTAAGTAAAGAAGATTTTAATGCTATTTTAAAAGATAGTCATAATAATAAATACTATTTGTATGTTGATGTTATTGGATATTATCATAAGATAAAGAATAGTTATGAAGAAAATTATGATTTGTATTTATCTAAGAAATTAAAATATAATAAAAAAAATGGTTATATTCAAATTGAAGAAATTAATTCGAAATACTTTATTCAATATGTATTTAATTATGTAAAAATAGAAGCATATGTTTCTAAAGAAGATTTGAATGATGCAGTTATTAATATAAGCTATATTTTAAGATCAATTAAGTATAATGATAAAGTCTTAGAAAGCTTAGTTGGAGAAAATGTCTTAGATTATAAAGAAGTGGAATACAATTTATTTAAAGCAGATTCTACTAAAGAATCATTCTTAGATGTTGTTGAAAGAGAAGAAACAGACAAGTATAAAAAAGATATAGAAGATGAAAAAATAGAATTAGAAGATTAGTTAAAAGAGGTGAACTCATGGGTGTATTAGATAAGATTAAAAATGCTCTTTTTGAGGTAGAATATATTGAGGTAGAAGAACCACCTAAGAAAGAAAAGAAGGTTAAGGAAAAACCTAAGGCTAAAGAAGAACATAAACCAATTGCTAAAAAGATAGTTTTACCTGGTAAGAAAGAGGATAAGGTTGAAGAAATCGAAGAAGAAGAATTATTAGATGAAGATTTTGAAATAAGACCTAAAGAAGAAGCTATTATTGAGGAAGCAAAAGAGAGCTTTAAACTTATGGATGATGATGACTTTAAAGTTGACGATGATGTAGATTATTTAACTGAAGAACCAGAAATAATTGAAGAACCAAAAGTAGAAGTAAAAGAAGAAGTAAAAGTAGAAGTTAATTATCCTCAAGAGAAAGCTTATTCTGGTAATCGAGAGAGTAAACCATATGGAATGGATAATTCATATAATGTACCAGTTCATCAATACGGAACATATGAAAGATATGAAGAGAGAACTTATTTTAAACCTAGTCCAATTATTTCACCAATTTATGGTATCTTAGATAAAAACTATAAAAAAGAAGATGTTAGAGAAAAAAAAGATGCTAGAAATAATGCTTTTTCAAGCGTTGATGAAGTAAGAAATAAAGCTTATGGAAGAAGGACAAAAGATGAAGAAGTTCCTGAAACTAAAGTAGAAATAGATGATGAAGAAGATAAATTAATGGTTGATTTAAGTGATAAAGCAAAACCAGAAGTAAAAGAAGTAACTATGGGTGATGCTTTAGAATATTTTCAAGATTTAGGGTTAGAATATAATGTAGACTATGTTGATACTAGTACTGAAAAAAAAGTTAATCCAAAGGAAGAAAAGAAAGAAGAAAAAGCAGAAGCTGATGTTAAGGAAGAATCAAAAACTGAAGAGACTTTAGTAGAAGAAAAAGAAGATACTAAAGAGATTGAAAAGATTGAAGAAACAAAAGAAGATGATGATAACTTATTTGATTTAATCGATTCAATGTACCAAGATAATAATTAGAGAGGGGTATTAATATGGAAGTATTAAATGCAGTTTTACCAATTATTTTGTATATTGCCGCTATTGTATTACTGATCGTATTAATAATAATTGGAATTAGAGTACTTGAGATGTTGAACAGAGTTGATAAAGTGATTGAAGATGTTGAAGGTAAAGTTCAATCAGTAAATAATGCAGTAGCAACTATGAGTAGAGCGGCAGATGGAATTGCTAATATCAGTGATTCTGTTGTCTTTGGAGTAACAACAGCTATTTCAAAGATATTGAATAAAAAACATAAAGAGGAGGATAATGTTTATGAGTAAAAAAGGTTTAGGAAAATTTGCAGTAGGAGCTGCTATTGGAGCTGGATTAGGATTATTATTTGCTCCAAAAAAAGGTGAAGAAATTAGAAAGGAATTAAAGGTAAAACTTGATGACTTACTAAAAAAAGTAGATGAAATTGATGCTGAAGATGTAAAAAATGAATTTGATACTAGATTAAATGCAATCAAAAAAGAACTAAAAGATTTAGACAAAGAAAAAGCTTTAGATATTGCTAAAGAAAAAGGAAAAGAATTAAAAAAACAAGCAGAAGAGCTAGTAGCTTTAGCAAAAGAAAAAGGAACTCCAGTTTTAAAAGAAAGTGCAGAAGATGTATTAGAAACTGTAATTAAAGCATC
>CADBCT010000043.1 GCA_902793315.1 uncultured Erysipelotrichaceae bacterium | reverse complement strand
GATTTATCTTTAGTTGATAAAAAACAAATTAAAGATGTTCTTCATCAAATAATAGTATTCTATGGTTCAAAAATGGGAGTTTTCAGTGACAAATTAACTGATAATCAAAAGCAAATAGAAAGACTTTATAATGAGTATTTTGGTTATTTTGAAAATTATATTTATCACTTTATTAAATTTGATGAAAATGGAAATTTTGATAAAATAGCTACTTATCATAATTTAGGTGATTTATTTAGAATATTACCATATTTGAAACAAATGACT
Organism: uncultured Erysipelotrichaceae bacterium; assembly: GCA_902793315.1. Lineage (GTDB taxonomy): Bacteria > Bacillota_I > Bacilli_A > RF39 > UBA660 > UBA3789. The sequence continues at coordinate 5,949 of CADBCT010000043.1, read as the reverse complement.
GATAAAGCTCATGGTATGAAAATGGATAATTTAAAAGCTTTTGATTATGCAATGGGTTTAGATGAAATTGGTATTAAAGATGTTATTGAAATAAATAGGTTAGTTAATGCTAGTGATCTTGATAGTGTTGATGGTTACAAAGTGACTAATAATGATATATTAAGTGCTTCATTTACACCAGTAGATAAGGAAAATGTTCCTGTTGAGATGCAAAAGTTATTTGCTGACTATAAGAATAATTTTGGTATGGATATAAAAGATCCGTATGAAGATAATATTTCAAGTTCTGAACATTTAAAAAGATGTTATGAAATATTTAAAAGAGAAGCGTTATTTCATATTAGATTTGAACGTATTCACCCATTTAATGATGGTAATGGTAGAACAGGTAGAATTATTATGAACCAGCATTTGTTAAAAGAAGGACTAGCACCAGTAATTATTCCAGGAATAATGTCAGATGAATATACTAGATATATTAATAGTCTTGATATTGATGGATTTGCTAAATACTTATTTGGTAATTCATCACAACAATTGACTAATTGGACTTCTTTAGTCACAGCTGGTTTAAGAGTTAATAAGAGTAATATAAATCCTAAAAATGAAAAATTAGCTGAGATGGGAACTAATAATACTAAGAAAAAAATTAAGAAAATGAGTCTTCTATTATTTTAGAAGATTCTTTTTTTCAACAATTTTTGTGGATAAAGATAATTATAATATTCATATGAAAGTAAAAATATTTGATTATGAAGATGAATTGGATTTAGAGGAAGAAATTAATGATTTTATAAGTGATGAGATAGAAGTTATTGATATTAAGTATCAAGTTGCAGTAAGTATTTTTAGTGAAGAACAAGTTTTTTGCTTTTCAGCAATGATTGTTTACACTGAGAAGTAGTAAAAAGGAAGATATTTCCTTTTTTTTATGATATGATATAGATAATGGAGGAGTATATGAAAAAGGATCTTACAATGCGAAAGAGTACTTTTGTAAAAGGAGCTTTTATTACAACTTTAGGAATTATTATTTCTAAAATATTAGGTATTTTATATGTAATTCCTTTTCATGCCATAATAGGTGAGGCGGGAGGAGCTCTTTATGGTTATGCATATACCATTTATTTGGTATTTATGTCTCTTTCAACAGCAGGTATTCCATTAGCTATAAGTAGAATAGTATCAGAGTATCAAACTCTAGGTTATTATGGTACTAAAAAGAGAGTGTTCATCTTAGGAAGAAGAATTGCTTTAGTTTTAGGGATAATTTGTTTCCTAATTATAATGTTATTTGCTCCATTACTGGCAAAAGCTGTATTGGGGAATGTTACTGGTGGTAATTCAATAGCAGATGTTACTTTTGTTATTAGGGTAATAGGTACAGCTATTTTAATAGTTCCGGTATTAAGTGTTTATCGAGGTTATTTTGAAGGACATAGATTTATGAGTGCTCCTTCTATTTCTCAAGTAATAGAACAAGTAATTAGAGTTTTAATTATTATTTTTGGTAGTTTAATGGCTTTAAAAGTATTTGATTTAGATTTAACTACAGCAGTAGGAATAGCTTTATTTGGAGCTACTATAGGAGCTTTTAGTGCCTATATTTATTTGGTTCATAAAAAGTTTAAGAATAAAGGAAAATTTAATGAAAAAATAAGACAAGTAAATGAACCAATTGTAACTGATAAAGTAATAATAAAGAAAATAGTTTATTATGCAATACCATTTATTATGATTGATATTTTTAAAACTGCTTATAATTATGTTGATATGATAACAGTAGTTAAAGGATTAGTTAATTCAGTTAATTATAGTGCAGTAGATGCTGAAACTATTTATTCAATGCTATCTACTTGGGCTAATAAGTTTAACATGATTGTTTTAGCTATTTCGACAGGTGTAGTAGTAAGTTTAATACCTAATATTACGGAAAGTGTTGTCAAAAAGCAAGAAAAAGAAGTTAATGCAAAAGTTAATCAAGCTTTAAGCATTTTAGTATTCTTAACAATACCTATGACTTTAGGAATTAGCTTTTTAGCTAAATCTATCTGGACATTATTCTATGGAACTAGTTTATATGGACCAAGTGTTTTAAGTTTTTATATCTTTTTAGGATTCATAATAGGTTTGTTTACTTGTGTAATTACAACATTACAAGTATTAAAAGATTACAAAATAGTATTCATAAGCTTAATAGCTGGAGTAATTTTAAAAGTATTATTAAATCATAATTTATTAATTGCTTTTAATAATATGAATTTGCCTCCATACTATGGCTTTATCACAGCAAGCATTTTAGGTTATTTAACATCACTAATTATTTGTATCATTACACTTCATAATAAATATAAAATTACTTTTGAATTGTTTGTTAAGAATCTAATTGATATTATTTGTGGATCTTTAATAATGATTTTAGCATTAACATTAGTAAAATTTATCATTCCAGTATATTCAACAATAAGAATAAATAATTTATTAATCATAATAGGTTATGCTTTTATAGGAGCAATTATTTACTTTGTTTATGCTTATTTTACGGGGCTTACTAAAAAAATATTTGGTAAGGATATTGTTTTAGTGTTAAAAAGAGTGTTAATTAAAAAATAATAGTTTGAATGTGCTTTAAAAAAAACAATAAAAATGTTATGATATATATGATAAAGTAGGTGATTTTATGGTAAGTGGAGCAGATGTTAGAGGAGATTGGCAATCTGTTGGTAGTGAAGGATACCTAGGTAAATATGATAGTCAAATAGGATCCCTTAGCGGAAGTTGGGAAGGTGCTTCTTATAATAAATTAAAAGAGCAAGCAGCTGCGTTTGTAAAAGAATGTGCAATAATAGGTACAGGTATGGAAGCTTTTGCTTCTGCTTGTGATGATTATGCAACTTATAAATCTAACAAAGATTATATAGAAAAAGAACAGGCTCGAATCTCAGATATATTGAAAAATGATAAAGAGGCTGATGTTAGTGCAATAGAAGATGCTATTAAGGCTGTACAAGATGAAAATGATACATTGGCAAAAAGTATAAGAGAAAACTTAGAAATAGCTTGTTCGACTAAAATAGAGGGAGTTTCTGTCGGAAGTTTAGTATCTTTTGGAGGAAATATTGCTACTGGATTGCCAGGTGAACTTGGCGGAGATTCTGGTATTTTATCGAATGCTCGAATAGGTGAAAATGGTCGACCAGATCCTAATAATAATATCTTCTTTCAAAGTGAAGCTAATGGTGGAATCAATGGTTATCCACTTAATGGTGGAGGACCTGGTGTCGGAGGAAATTGTACATATTATGCCTATAGTAGGTTTAGTGAATTAATTGGAGAAGAAGCACACGGAATAGCTGATGGGGATGCATGTAGTTGGTATGCAAATACAACAGGCTATAAAAAAGGTCAAACTCCAAAACTTGGGGCCATTGCTGTATGGCGGTATGGAAATAGTGATAGAAATGGTCACGTAGCGGTAGTAGAAGAAATTAAATCAAATGGTGATATAGTTGTATCCGAAGGTGGATGGAGTAGTCAACAATGGTATGGTAATAGAACTTATAAGAAATCTAATAATTATGCAACAGGCTATAGTAATGGGAAGCTAGTTGGATTTATATATCCTGAAAAAGCATAATTCGATAATTAAAAACGTATATAGTACTCAGAGATGAAAACAAAGGAGGAATAATATGAAGTTTTTACTGGAAACAGATAGTGTTTCAAGTTCTGCTAACGAAATAGGTAATATAGCAACTAGCGTTGCAGATATTGCCCATAAAGTTAGTGGATATGCAGTTGAAGATACTGATGGATTTAACTTTTCTGGAGCTAAAAGACAGCTTGCTTCATGTATTAATACTTGTGCAGAAAGAGTAAAAAATACCGGTGCCATAATGAATAATGTTATCAGTATTCATACTGAATTACAAAATTCATTAACGTTGGAAAATTATCTTAATCCAAAAACTGAAGAAGACAAGAAAAGTGATGATGCTGGTAGAGGACCAGGGGGACCTACTACAAATAGAAGACATAAAACAGATGATGGGGCTTCTGGACTTACTGAAGGTACAATTATTGAATCACCTATAATAGATCAAGAACAAGAAGATAAAAAGCATTTTGAAGAACTTAAGAAAATTATTGGAAAGAATAAGGAATATAGTACTAAAAAATTAGCGTATGCAAATATTGTAACAGGTAGCTTATCAAGTGTTTCAAAGAAAGTATTGGCTACTATGGATACTAATACTGATGGATATGTAAGAATTGCTAATAGATACGTAATCGCTTGTCCAGCTACTGTTGGACTTGTAGGGGAAGTACTTAGATTTACGTCATCTGATGGAAGAATAGTTGAATGTGTAGTAGGAGTCAACACTGTAACAAAAGAAAATAATGATAAAGTATTCTTACTAATTGGTGATAAGAGTAAAGTAAAGCCAAGTGCCTTAGATAAGATACTTGGGGATAATAAAACTAAAGTTGTTAATATTGGTACTTATGATGACAAAAAGATAGAAAATAAAACTAATATAGATATTGTACCTGATAAAGAAACTACTAATACCAATACGGTGGATTCAACTACTGATACGAATAATAAAATTGATACAAATACAGATTCAAAGGCAGATATTGATGCAAGTACTCAAACAGATACAGATGCAAATACTAAAACAGATACAAGCACTGATGTAAAAACAGATACTGATACAAATACTAAAACAGATACAGATACAAATGCTAAAACTGATACAAACACCGATGTAAAAACAGATACAGATGCAAATGCTAAAGCAGATACAAATACAGAAGTAAAAACAGATACTGATGAAAAAGAGAACACCGAGAATGAGAATGGAGATGTTAAATATGCCTAAGTATGTGTGTGACTTTGAAACGGTTAGAACTATAGGAAGAAATTTAGTTGGAACTGCTGGAGAAATCAAAAGTTATTTAACAGAATATATTACAAAGATAAAAAGTGATACAGCTGGTTGGCAAAGTGATGCTAAGACTTCTTTTGAAGGAGTAAATCAAGTATATACAGCAACTACTAGTGGAGATATAGAATATGCTGTTCAAATAGGTGAATTTATTCAGTATGCTGCTGATACTATCGAAGAAACAGATTCATCTATATCGATAAAAATATAGGAGGTGACTAGATGGCACTTGATAATGAAATTAAAACCGGGGATTATGATAATTTTAATGTAGCCCAGGAAAGTGCTGATAAAGAGGTAAAATCTTTAGATGAGCAAAAAGGTGTTATTCAAGGGTATAAGACTAGTTTAGATAATGAAAGTGTCTTTGCGGGACCTGCTTGCGATGCTTGTATAAAAGAATTGGATAATTTGACTTCTAAGATTACTCTAGATGCTGAGAACTTTAATACAATTAAATCATATTTAGATAGTGCTCTAAATAACTATTTAGATGCTGATAAAAAAGCCGAAAAATATTTAGACATAAAAGATGGTAAGGTTGTGGTAACTGACACACCAGGTTCAAATTATAAGTCCACAAATTTGATTGGCAATACCAATAAAGATAAAATATATAATTATTTCAAGAATAAAGGCTTTAATGATATTGGTATAGCTGCAATTATGGGGAATTTAGAACAAGAATCAACTTTCTCACCAAGTAATGTTCAAAATAATATGGGATATTCTGATGAGGACTATGTTAATGGAATTAAAAATGGAACTATAAGTCGTGAAAGCTTTATTAATGATGGTAGAGGTTTTGGTATAGCGCAATGGACATATCCTTCTAGAAAAGCCAATTTATATGATACATTAGGTCCTGAAAACATTGATTCATTAGATGGACAATTAAATTTTATGTATGATGAGATGGGTGAAGGGATGAGAAATAAAATGCAAACTGCTGATAATATTAATTCAGCTACTACAGATTTTCATGATTCATATGAAA
>CADBCT010000042.1 GCA_902793315.1 uncultured Erysipelotrichaceae bacterium | reverse complement strand
CCATTCCTATTACTTTTACACTAGCTACTCTAGTCATACCTACTACTGATGTATTTTCTCCATAAGTTGTATTAGCAGGTCCTCCTAATAATCCAGCTATAAATGTAGCAAGACCATCACCTAATAATGTTCTATCTAATCCTGGATCTTTAATTAAGTCTCTTCCTATGATATTAGATAATGATGTATGATCTCCAATATGTTCACACATAGTAACCAAAGCTATAGGAGCAATAGTAATTAGTGCGGCAAAGTTTAAATTATAGTCTTTAAATAAAATCTTAAACTTAGGTATACTAAACCATGTTGCTTCTCCTACTGTTTTGAAATCAATCATTCCTAAACATACAGCTACAATATATCCTGTAACTATACCTACTAAGAATGGAATTACTTTAAAGAATCCTTTTGCTTTAGTTGTAACTATAGCAGTTACTAAGAAAGATACAAGTGCAACTACTAGTACTTTCCAATCAAGTGCTGTTCCATCTGCTAAACCAATTTGATTAATTGCTGATGGAGCAAGTCCTAACCCAATAATCATAATCATTGGACCTATTACTACTGGTGGTAGTAATTTTTCTAGCCAATCTTTTCCAGCAAATTTAATTATGATTGCTACTATGACATAGATTAAACCTACTGCCATAATTCCTGTCATAGCTCCAGCTATTCCTGCTTTTGTATAAGCAGCAGCTACTGGTACTATAAAGGCAAATGAACTTCCCAGATAGACTGGTGATCTTCCTTTTGTACACAAGATGTAAATTAAGGTTCCGATACCTGATGTTACTAATGCAACTGGTATTGTTAGAACCTCAGCTCCAGCTGCAGCATTTACAAGGATTGGAACTAAGATTGTTGCTCCAAACATCGCAAATAAGTGTTGGAATGCTAATACTATAGCTTCCTTCATTGGTGGCATTTCATTAATATCATATGCCATCTTCCCTTTTTTCAATATATCTCTCCTCTCTTAGGTAGTTTTATTACAAAAAAGAAGGGGTTTCTAAAATAGAAACACCTTCTAATTATTAAATAATAAAACTTTTGATGAGAATAGATAAGAATAGATAATACTTTTAATCATCATTAGATTAGGTACTACCATTTTTATCATTATTCTCACACCCTTTATATGAGAATAATACAAATAAAGAAAAAAAGCAATAGTTAAATTGCTTTTTCTAATGCTTTAGACAATTGATCAGGACAACTAGTTTCTCTATAACCACATTTTATTCCTTTTAATCTTTTGATTACTTCATCTTTATCTTGTCCTTCTATTAAAGAAGCTATTCCTTTTAAGTTCCCATTACAACCACCTGTAACAACTAAATTATGAATTTTATTATCATCATCAACATCAAAATCCATCTGAACAGAACAAACTCCTTTAGGTTCATATGTATAATGTTTCATACTACTTTCCTTTCATCTTATGAATTAACTTAAATAAATTATAATGCCATGTAATTGGTAATTCAAATTCTCCAATAAGTTCTTCTACATAACCATTAAAGCCTCTTTTAAATTCATATATACCATAGTCTTTTGGATGTTCATTAATATTTGCTGGAATCCCATAAAAATTATGTTTTTTAAAGCCATGCTCAATTCCATATTTTATAAGTTTCCATTGAATTAGATACTGTGAATCAAATTTTAAAAACTCTTCATAATTACCACTACTTAAATAAATAATTTCAGGTTGAATTAACATAAACATTGATCCAGATAAAGTTATTACATCAGTATTTTTCTCTTTTATAATACTTTTAGCATCATCAATTCTCTTAGTAATAGAATTAATTTCATTAGTAAGATTTTTCTTAGCTCCGTCATTATATTTAGCATCACTCAAACTATTTAGTTTATCTTCTCTTTCTTTAATATCTTTTTCTAAATTAGAGATATATTCTTTTAAATTTAATTCTGTAATAAAGAATTTAACTTCATCTTTATCATGAAATAATCTATACATTTCTTGATAATAAGATAATTTACGATTAGCAAAACCTTTTCTTTTAGATGTTTCTTCCATAATACTTTGAAATCTATCTAATTCATCATAACCTATTTCATTTACTTTAATCCCAGATTTTTCTATTTTTCTAATTTTATTTCTAGTAGATGATTTCATTTCTTTCATAATTTGTTCTTCATCTTTACCTTCTAAGTCTAAAGAAAACATCCAACCTACTTGTTCCATATTTTCAGTAGGTACTTTCTTAAAACCTAGTTTAAACAAATTATCCACAACCTTAGAATTATCTACTCCACCTTCAACAATCTCTCCATTAATATCTCTTTCTTTATAAATTAAGTAAGGATCTACTCTAAAGATATAGCCCTTCTTTTCTCTAATATATCTCTTCAAACTATTAGTAAAATAGTCTACTAATTCTTTATTGTTAAAATCTAATAAATATCCCCTAGGCGAATAGAATTCATATTTACCAAAATGTCTCTTATGAGCAAGTAGCATCGTAGCTCCAATTAATTTACCTTCTTCTTTTACTCCTACATAATAAGTATCCCAATTAGATTTTTCTCTTAATTTAGCTATTTCAGGAGCAGACAAAAAAGTTTTTAAAGGATGTTTTTCCCAATATTTTTGATATTCTTTTTCAGTTATTTCTTGAAATTCCATATTTTCGCCTTCTTTTTTTCTTATTCTTACCCTTATAAAGGATAGTATCAATAAATAATAATATAACTATTACTAAAGAAGCTAAAGTTAAATATAAAAGTATATTTATTCTACTCTTTTCAGCTTTAGTAGTATCCAAGTAGCTATTAGTTAAATATACATTATAGTTGTCTTTAGTAATAGTTACTTCATTTTCGCTTGGAACAAAACTTGGAATATTTTTAATAGCTAAATTTTTAATTTTTTCATCTACTATTACAGGATAACCATAGGCTCTAATGACTTTAGGTTCTTCTTTAGTTCTTTCATAAGTATAATCGATAATACTTTTATATTTATCATAATCATCTTCATTTATCGCGACTAAGTATGTATGCCATAAACCGGTATCTTCTTTTTCTATTACAAAGTGAATTCCAACATTCGTGTCTTTATAATAAGCAAATTTCTCAGACATCTTATAAATATCAATATATGTATAATCATCAACACTTTCTACTTCTGACCAAGGAACTATTTTATTATTTTCTTGTAGCAAATGATAAGAAAAAGCAAAAAGAATTGTAATTATTATTAAATATACAATACATCTTACTAGTTTAAATGTTAATAATTTTTCTTTTTTACTACGTTTTTTCATAATCCCTCAATCCTAGTTTATCATATCATATTTTTAGAAAAGAAAAAAGTTGCTTTGCAACCTTTACAATACTTTTTTATTTGCTTTGGGAACAAAGTTTTCTATAAAATGATAATTATAACTATTTTTCACATATAAATATCCAATAATTGAGAAAATTAATGCTCCTATAAAATTCACAAACAAATCTTTAATTGTGTCACATAAGCCTATATCTAAATAGCCATTAATAATAGTAGTACCTTGCCTACTATAAATAATTGTCTTATCTATATTATTAATCTTAATAGTTTTATTTATTTTTTTATCATTTAATTTAACTGAAGAAATTTGATAAACTATTTGGTCTTTTTGAGTATCCATAGCAAGATAATGATCTAAGCTAAATTCAACAAATTCCCAAAATACTCCAATTGTCATAGAAAAGCAGAAAGCTACTAACGAAACAAAAATAGGAGTCATATCAATATTATTACCATTATTTAAAATATTTATTAAAGAAAAACCGATGGCTGCGCAAATAAATCCATTTAAAGTATGTAAAAGTGAATCCCAGTAAGGAATTGCTCCATAAAAATTTTGTATCTCTCCTAGGATTGCTGCTGAAAAAATAAAAATATAAATAATTGCTTCCAAGGTATCCGGAATCTTTAATTTAAATTTTGTTGATATAAAGTTTGGAATTATAAATAGTATCAATGTAATGACACATAAAAACACATTAGCCCAGTTTTCATAAATTACCTGGGCTATTAGTGATACAATTACTAGTATTTGTAGTGTAAAACAAATAATAATATTAATTTTTGATTTATTAGGTATGCGTATTTTACGCATTAAATCACCTACTATTCATCAAATAAATCATTCATATTTTCTTTTGGAACTAACATTTTCATACTTTGTTCTACTTTAAAGCTAAATTTTGTTGAAGTTGATTTATATTCTTCTCCATCTATGCACCATGAAGTTTTTGGACTATCTAAAAATTCTATTTCTAAATTATCCGTACGATAATATTTTACTTTTGGTATATCTTTAACATCCATAGTACTTATTTGAACTATCATTTTTAACATATCAGCTTTAGTCTTAATATTAGCAAAAGCCACTTCAAACATTTTATCATCTAATTTAACATCATAATATACATCTGGTTGTCCAGCAATTCTTGATGAATTAGAAATAAAGAAAAATGAATAAGTTCCTCGGTGTTCTTTTCCATCTATTTTATATTTTATTTCATAGCGATGAATTTTATTCTTTAATTGTTTCAATCCAAAGATAATATAAGCTATTTTTCCATATCGTTTCTTTAAACTTCTAGGAGTGGCATAAGCCATATCAATATAATCTCCTAAACAAGCTACGTAAACAAATGGCGTTTCATCAATATAACAAATATCTACTTTTTTAGCTTTTCCTTGAAGTAATATTTCTAAATTTTGATAAACACTTTTATCAAGCCCATACATGGTTCCAACATCATTAACACTTCCCATTGGAAGAGGAGCAACTACCAATTTTTTTTCACGCTTCATATTACCTGCAACTATCTCATTTAATGTTCCATCTCCACCACCACTTATTACTAAGTCAGTATCTTTATCTATAGCTTGAATAATATTTTTCGCATCGCCACGAGCTTTTGTAAAAATAATTTCTGTATCATATCCATATTTGCGTAATATATCATAAAAATCTTTATAATTTTTAATCTTCTTTTTCTTTCCACTTTCGGGATTCATTATTATTACACATTTTTTCATAATAATCCCACTCCTTTTTAACTAGTTATATTATAACACTTATTTAGAAAAAAACTACTAAAAAGTATTATACCTTTTTAGTAGTAAAATTTACTCATATCTACACAACCATTAATTCCTGGTATAGAAGCACAATCTGTATATTGCCATCCTTCAAATGGTCCTTCATAAGTTAATTTATTACTCCATTGTGCTACCCAAGTAGCATAATGCTGTACTTCTTGAGGGAACCTGTCTTCAATATAATTTTTTGATGCATAAACTCTAGTTTTAATACATAATTTTTTTTCAGTATTATTTACAAAAGTTGTAATCATATCTTTATATGTACTTTTACTAATACCATAACTGTTCTCTCCTGTTGATTTTATTTCCCAGTCTTCTAAATCGTAATAAATAGAGAAGATATTAGAAGCTATTTTAACAGAGTTTTGTTGAATTACTTTAACTAAGAAATCAGATTCTCTTAATGATTCATCTTTATTTTCTGCATAACTGAACAAGTAAACACTATATGGGATTCCTAATCTTTCTAATTCATCTTTATTCCTAATGAAATATTTATCCATATAGCCAACTCCATAACCTAATCGTAAAATTACAGCATCAACTTTACCAGAAGCTTTTACTGCATTCCAATCAATTACTCCTTGATGCGCAGAAACATCAATTACTCTTGTTTCTTTAACATATTTTACAAAGGCACCTGTTAATTCATCAAAATACCAAAATCGATTAGCCATATATTGAACACCTTTTGCTTGGGTTCCATCGGGATTATAGTAATATGTCTTACCATTTACTATTTTGAATCCGTCTAACAATCCTGTTTGTTCATTAAATTTATAATCTCTTCCATCAATTGTTTGAACACCAGTTACTAATGCTCCAGTAGAATCTTGATACCAATATCCTTCAGAAGCATTCTGCCAACCTGTCTTTAGTACTCCATTTACTCTTGAGAAAAAGTATCTTTTTCCATCAATTGTTACAAAACCTTTTTGCATTATTCCATTATTATTAAAGTAGTATTTCTTTCCACCTATTGTCTGAAGTCCTTTTACTACTTCCCCAGTAGAGTTTTGGTACCAATATCCTTCACTGGCATTTTGCCAGCCTGTCTTTAATACTCCATTTACTCTTGAGAAGAAATATAATTTGCTATCTATTATTTTGAATCCACGTACTTCTATTCCTTTATCATCAAAATAATATTTATTACCACTTATGGTTTGCCAGCCTTTTACTACTTCTCCAGCAGAATTTTGATACCAATATCCTTCAGAAGCATTCTGCCAACCGGTCTTTAGTATCCCATTTACTCTTGAGAAGAAATATAATTTTCCACCTATTTCCTGAAATCCTCTGACTTCTATTCCTTTTTCATTAAAG
>CADBCT010000041.1 GCA_902793315.1 uncultured Erysipelotrichaceae bacterium | reverse complement strand
TTACAGTTATGGTCATATAAGAATTCATTTATTTGATTTAGATTATAGATCTTTTCTTTAAAACAAAATCTTATTATTAAGTCATATGTAGTATTCATTGGAAGAGAGTAGGATGCACTACTTAGTAAGTCTACTATTTCTTCTTCAGTTAATTCTAAAGCAATACCTAAAAGTATAATAGTTTCTTTACTTGGATGATAGTCTTTGTTACTTCTTATTTTACTAAATAGTCTTCTATCTATATTTACTTTATTATAAACATCTGAATCTTTTAAATCCTTTGAATCAATAAACTTAAATAGTTTAGTCTGAAAAGTATCTTCTTCTTTATTATCATTTATATAATTATTTATACTAGAAGTTTCCATAGAGCAATAATCTTCCATAGGAGCAGCTTTCGCTTTAAATGTTCCAAAGAAGGCTCTTTTTATTTCTAAATTATCATTCAAGTATTTTTCTAATTTCTTTTTTATATTCATAAATGTCCCCTCCTAGGCGACCAATTTCTTCTTTTAATTAGTTATTATTATAGCATGAAAGGAGAGATATTATGAAAAATAATATTAAAAAATTAGATGTTGTCTTTATCTTAGATAAGAGTGGTTCTATGAGTGGTAGTGAGGATAATACTATTAGTAGTTTCAATGAATATTTAGAAAAGGAGAAAAAGAATAAGTTTAATACTAAGATTACTACTGTATTATTTAGTGATAATTATAAACTTTTACATAATAGAGTAGATGTATCTAAAGTAAAAGACTTAACTCATGAAGATTATTATGTAGGAGGATGTACTGCTTTATATGATGCTTTAGGTAATACTATTAATAGTTTCGATAGAAAAGAAACTGATAAAGTATTATTTATAATAATTACTGATGGGTATGAGAATGCTTCTAGAGAATTTGATAATAAGAAGATTCGTAAGTTAATTAAAAATCATAGTGATTGGGAATTTATCTATATAGGAGCAGACATAGATTCATATGCTTCTGGAAGAGCAATTGGTATTAAGAAAGATAATATTGCTAATTATAAGAAAGATGCCAGAGGAACTGCTAAATTATTCAAAGCAGTAGGTGACTTTGAATGTGCTATGATGGGAGAAGCATCTACTACTAGTTGGAAACAAGAATTAGACGACTATCTAGAAGAAAATAAAAGAGACTAACCGTCTCTTTTTTAAACTATATTTTTTAAATACTTTATCTTTTTTAATAGATATACTGAAATAATACTACAGATAAAGATAAATATTACAAATAATGGAATTCCTATAATTGGATGAATAGTAGGATACATAAATGACTTAACAGTAACATCTAAGAATATACCGTGTATTAAATATACTCCTAGAGATAAATCAGATAGTTTCATAATAATTTTATTTAGAGTATCTTTTTGATAATTACTAATAATTAATATGTAAAAAGCAAAAGCTGGTAACATAATGAAAGGTACTCGATAAGCAAAATAGAAATTATAAAACATATGATATTTTAAAGAAGTAGAATAATTTAAAAAAATACTAATGATAAAACAGATTATCATTGTTATTATTAGATGAATATTATACTTTTTTAAGTCATTTTCTTTGATAAAGTCATATAATTGTTTTCCTAATACAAAAAAACCAATGTAACTGAAAACAGTAAAATAAACTGATATATAATAATTAATAATACTAAGTGTTGAGAACAATAACCATAATACTAATAGAGCTATTTTCATTTGAGAATTAATTTTATGCATAATCATTCTTAATAATGGCTGAATTGCATATAATAATAGGATAGTATATAGAAACCATAAATGTGCTCGATATGGTTCAAATAATAATTTATATAATTTATCGTAAGTTATTCCTAAATAGAAATATTCCCAAATTAGATACACTATATCCCAAACTATTATTAATATTATGAATTTTATTAATCTTTTTAGATATTTTTCTTTATTAAATTCTCTATCTAATAATAAAGCTCCACTTATCATTAAAAAGATTGGAACACTAATTCTTGAAATTGTATTAAAAACTAAGGATACTAGAAATGCATTATTACTAATAACTCCAAAGCTTCTTGAGTAAACATTAGAAACATGAACAGTTATTACCATAATCATGGCAACTACTCGTAGGATATCGAAAGCATATTCTCTTTTTTTAGCCATTTTATACCTCTACTTAAACATTTTCTTAAACTCTTCGATAGAGTAGATCTTTCCGTCTTCATATCTTACATAAGAGTAAGCATTATTTTTCTTAGCAATTTCAAATATCTTTTTTCTTTTCTTCAATGTTCCTGTTTTTGTTATTTTTTCAGTCCAATTAGTACTATCATATCCTGAATAAGTACTTTTAGTATTAATATAAGTATACTTTTTCTTCTTATTCTTTTTCTTAGTTACATACAGATAAGTAGCATTAACTGATTCTCCAGATTCACTTTTAAATACAGCTATATAGTCATCTTTCACAACAGCTTTATCATCATTAATATATGAATAGGCTATAATAGCTACTTGAGCAAGTATTAAGCCGATAATTAAAATAATTACTGCATTTTTTTTCATATTACCTCCTAAGACTATATTTATTGTATCATATTTTTTAAATTAACTAGCTAATTTTAAAAAATGTGCTATAATAAGCCTGGGAGATGAGAAAATGAAAGTACCTTTTAAGGCCGGAAATATTTTAATTCCAAAAGATGCAGATATGTATAAGTGGTGTGTAGTAGCTTGTGATCAATATACATCAGAACCAGATTATTGGAATGAAGTTAAAAGCATTGTAGGAGATGAACCTTCAACATTAAATCTTACTTTACCAGAGATTTATTTAGAAGATGATGATGTAGAGGATAAGATTAAAAAGATTAATGAAACTATGAAAGAATATATCGATAATGATTTATTTACTGAATATTCTAATTCTATGATTTATCTTGAAAGAACTCAAAATGATGGAAAAGTAAGAGAAGGATTAATGGGAATAGTAGATTTAGAAGACTATTCATATGAAAAAGGATCACAAACTTTAATTAGAGCAACTGAAAAGACAGTTATTGAGAGAATTCCACCTAGAATGAAAGTTAGAGAGAATGCATTATTAGAATTACCTCATATTATGATTTTAATTGATGATGAAAAGAAAGATATCATTGAAAGCTTAAAAAATAAGGTTACTGATAGTGATGTAGTATATGATACTGATTTAATGCAAAAAGGTGGTCATATTAAAGGATATAAGTTATCTGATGAAGTAGCTAATGAAGTAATTGAAAAATTAGGTGAATTAGCTGACAGGGATAATTTTGAAAAGAAATATGATGTTACTGATAAAGGTGTATTATTATTTGCTATGGGAGATGGTAACCATTCACTTGCTACTGCAAAAGCTTGTTATGAAAAATTAAAAGAGTCTATGAGTGAAGAAGAATATTTAAATCATCCAGCAAGATATGCTTTAGTTGAATTAGTTAATTTACATAGTTCAGCTTTAGAATTTGAAGCAATTCATAGAGTAATATTCGATACTGATGTAGAAGACTTAGTTAAGAGTTTAAACGAATACTATACTATTAATGAAGATGGTAATGGACAAAAATTCGAATTAATTACTAAGGACTATGATAAAACTTTATATATTGAGAATCCTAAATCAAATATTGCTGTTGGATCAATTCAAATGTTCTTAGATGAATATTTAGCTAATCATCAAGGAAAGATTGATTATATTCATGGAGATGATACTACTAAAGAAATGGCTTCAAAAGAAGGAAATGTTGGTATTATCTTTGATGCTATGTCTAAAGGAGACTTATTTAAGACAGTTATATTAGATGGAGCTTTACCTCGTAAAACATTCTCTATGGGACATGCTCATGATAAGAGATTCTATTTAGAAGCTAGAAAAATTAAATAATAAAGGTTACCAATAAGGTAACTTTTTTTAATTATTAAGAAATTTTATGATAAAATAAGTTTCAGGGAGGTGCGAAATGAAATTTGATATAGTAGATCCAAAAGTTCAAGCTAAGAAAAAACAAGCATTAAAAAAGAAAAGTGATCGAGAATTTGCTATGATGGTAGGATTGTTACTTTTAGCTCTTATCTTATTAGCAATATATTACTCTACAATGGACACTAAAACAGTTACTCCTCCTACAGAACCTAAAGTAATTCAACAAAGTAAATTAAAAGTAGTTAATGAAAATAGTAATGAAAGACCAATAGCTGTCATGATTGATAATAATGTTGGTAATAGTAGTCAAGCTGGATTACAAGATTCATATCTTAATTATGAAATACTTGTTGAAGGAGGACTTACGAGAATAATGGCTATATATAAGGATAAAGAAGTAAACTTAATTGGGCCAGTTAGAAGTGCAAGACATTATTTCTTAGATTATGCTATGGAAAGTGATGCGGTTTATGCCCATTATGGTTGGAGTCCATATGCTCAAAGAGATATTAGTAATTTAGATATTAATAATATTAATGGTATGACTGATCCTAGTCCTTATGCTAGAGACACTAGTTTGAAAGCACCACATAATGTTTTTACTTCAACAACTAAATTGAGAAATTATTTTAGTAATAAGAGTTATGAACAAGAATCTAGTAATTGGCGCTTATTAAATTATAGTTATGCTGAATTAGATTTAGCACCAGTTAGTGAAGATGAAGCTTTAGAGAGTAATAATAATAGTGCTAGAGTAGCTAATGAAATAAAAATAGAGTATTCAAATAATCAAATTAGAAGTTATGGTTATGATGAAAATAAAAAATATTATTTAAGATTTATGAATAATAATCCACATATTGATAAGACGACTAATGAACAATTACATTATAAAAATATTATTATTATGAAAATTAATAGTAAAGTTTTAGATAATGAAGGAAGACTTGAATTAGAAACAACTGGATCAGGAGAAGGTTATTTTATAACTAATGGTGGAGTAATTGATATTAAATGGTCTAAAGATAGTCGTAGTTCAAAAACTATATATTCTTATAGTAATGGAGATCCAATAAGAGTTAATGATGGTAATACATTTATACAAATAGTACCAATAAATAGTAATATAGTAATTAATTAGGAGGAAATGATGAAAGTAGGTTTATTTGGAACAGGGGCTTATGGGTTAGCACTTAGTAGTATTTTAGTACACAATCATTGTGATGTCGTTATGTGGACAAAACATGAAGAAGAAAGAGATCTTATTTTAAAGACTAGAAAAAATGAAAAGTGTTTAGTTGGATATGAAGTTGATAAAAGTGTTAAGATAACTTGTGATGTTAAAGAGTGTATTAAAGGAGCTGATTTGTTAATTATTGCAATACCAGCTGCCTTTGTAGATAGTCTGTGTCAAGAAATGAGACCTTATATTAAGGATAATCATATTATTATTGCAACTAAAGGTATTGAACAAGGAACAGGATTGTTCATGAGTGAAATTGTTGAGAAGTATCTTGATACATCAAATATAGCAGTAATTAGTGGGCCAACATTTGCAGTAGATTTGATAACTAAAATGCCAGCAGGATTAGCTATTGCTAGTACAAGCCCAGAGACTACATTATTAGCTCGCCAAGCATTACAAAATAATTATCTTAAATTAAGAGAAAATAATGATATTATTGGAATCGAAATATGTGGTTCAATTAAAAACGTTATTGCTTTAGCGGCAGGTATGTTAGCAGGATTAAAAGCTAATGATTCAACTACAGCTATGTTTTTAACAGAAGCAGCTCATGATATGGAAGCAATATTAAAAGCTTTTGATTGTAATCAAAGGACTGTAATGTCATTTGCTGGAATGGGAGATTTAATTTTAACTTGTACTTCAGTAAAAAGTAGAAATTATCGCTTTGGTCAATTAATAGGTGAGAAGAAGAGTAGAAAAGTAATTGATGAATTCTTAAAAACAACAACTGTTGAAGGATATTATACATTAGAGTCTATTTATCAATTATTAAATGATAAAGAAGTAAAAATACCAATTATTGATTTAATTTATGAAATAGCAGTTAATGGAAAAGATCCAGAATTGCTTTTAGTATTTTTAGTTTTTAAATCTTAATAATTGTGCTATACTTAATATGGTAGTAGGAGGAAGTATATGAGTGATTTAATGAATAAATTTTTTAGATCTTCAATTTTAGGATCATTAGGAATGGCAATTTTAGGAATTTTATTAATTTTTTATTCAGAAATAACAATTGTTTCTATTTCTTATATAATTGGAGCAATTCTAATAGCTATTGGAGTATTAGCTTTATTAAAGTTTATTAGAGCTTATGATAAGGCAAGTAAAAATGAATTAGAAATAGTATATGGAATAGTATGTGTCATACTAGGAATAATTGTAATTACTAATCCTAAAGGAATAGCTAGTATTATACCTTTTGTAGTAGCAATTATTATTATTGTTAATAGTGCTACTAAATTACAATATAGTTTAGAGTTAAAGAAAAGCGATAATGATTTATGGAAATCAACTATGATTATTTCACTTGTTAGTATGTTATGTGGAGTTTTATTAATATTTAATCCTTTCGAAGGAGTAGTTATGATTACTAGAGTAGTAGGAGTATTAATATTGATATATGCTTTACTTGATCTTTCATCAACTATTTCAATCAAAAGATCTGTTAAGCAAATTCATGAGGCAATTGAAGAAATAGTTGAAGCTGATGTAGTAGAGGAAAAGGTTCCTAAAGAAATAACTCACGATAAAGAAAAGAAAGAGAAAAAAGGAAAGAAAAAGGAGAAGAAAAATGGTTAGTTATTATATTCAAATACTAGGTATAATAGATAAATTAAATGAGTGGAATGAGCAATTAAATGGATTTGCTTCTGAACACTTGGATAGTGTTTGGGTTGGAACAGCTCTACTTGGAGGTATTATCTTAGTTTCTGTTTGGGGAATTCATACATTAAACAAATAAAAAGCCAAAAGGCTTTTTTTATTGAAAAAAAATAAAAAAAAAGTTATAATATAAAACGACGAGGTATATATTAATGAATACAGAAAATTTAGTAATTGGAAAAAAGTACCAAATCCATGGCTATAAGCACAACGGGAAAATACATAGAGCATGGGATGAAGCAGTACTTTTAGAGATCCATGATGACTATTTGGTTTTCGGTAATGATAAAACAAAAGTTACTGAATCAGACGGAAGAACATGGAGAACTAAGGAACCTGCTGTTCTGTATTTCTTTTATAAAAAATGGTATAATATTATAGGACAATATAAAAAGAATGGAATTTATTATTATTGTAATATTGCATCTCCGTTTGCTATAGAAGAAGATACAATTAAGTATATAGACTATGATTTAGACCTCAGAGTATTCCCGGACGGAAGTTTTAAAGTTTTAGATAGAGGAGAATATAAATATCATAAAAAACTTATGAATTATCCTGATGAAATAGACAGAATACTAAAACTGGAATTAACTAATTTGATAAATATGGTTAGAAATAAAGAAAATGCCTTTGTACCGGGGACAGTTGAGCATTATTGTAATCTATACAATCAGATAAAAAAGAAGCATTATAAAGTGGTAAAGTAAAAGTAGACAGATAAAAAAAGAACTGTCTACTTTTTCTATGTTAAAATTTAATAAAGGAGATGTGTGTATATGAGAGAAA
>CADBCT010000040.1 GCA_902793315.1 uncultured Erysipelotrichaceae bacterium | reverse complement strand
AATGAATACTACATATGACTTAATAATAAGATTTTGTTTTAAAGAAAAGATCTATAATCTAAATCAAATAAATGAATTCTTATATGACCATAACTGTAAACTATTAAATGAATAGTCATTAATGGCCTATATTTGATGTTTGGTTTTTGATATATTACTTTCATAAGAACCAGTGGTATCAAGTGGGTATCCCCCACCGCCACTGGCTCTTTTTTTATCTAAAAAAGAACTATTATTTAGTTCCTTATTGTTTCTCTTATTTCTATTGTTTTAAAAATCAATTTGTTCAGATTTTCTGTTTTGTTCCTTGTTGTTTCTAAGTATTTCATCATTGCTTGTTCTTGTTTCTTTGTTGTTATTCTCTTCAATACCCACTCTATCCAATCTATCGGTACCTCTTGATTCTTTAACTCTATAATCATTTCTTCCATTGTCATCTTCCTCAGCATTATTATACATATCAGATTCAATAAAAACAAGAACTTTAAATTCATCTTTTGCCTTTTTATAAATTGTATAATATTGTACACTTGCTCATTTATATTTTCAAATACTGTTGTCTTTTATTTAGTTTTTGCTATAATTTAATTAGGGCTTAGTTCTATGAATTATTTATTGAAGTAAGTTCTTAATTCAGGAATAGTATAATTTTGTTTTACAATGGTCGCATTGTACTATTTCTTTTTTTATTTGATTAACTCTCAGAGAGTAATAAAAGAGCCTATCTATTTAGACTCTTTTATTATTTTTTTTGCAAGTAAAGCAGTAGCTATATACATAATAATTACATAAACTGCATGATATTCTAATAATTTAGGATTACCTTGATATAAGAAACTATTATATACTCCATGAATAATAATTGGTATTACTAAACTAAGTATTAGATATAACCATTTCTTTTTACCTTTACTCTTATTAAATATAATAAGAAAATAAGCCATCCATATCGCATTACATATATGATTAGGAAAAGCTGTAAACATTCTTTCAAATAAAGCTCTAATTCCATATTTAAAAGCAAAATAAACGATGTTTTCAAACCAAGCAAATCCAATACTAGCAAAAACAGTATAAATTAAGATATGTCTTGGTTTTGCTTTTTTATCTACAAATATAGCTCCTAAAGAAACTAACCACTTATAACCCTCTTCAAATATAGCCACTCCAAATAAAGCATAAAATAATGTTTCTAAGTATGTTGATACAGCTACTTTTTTAAAGTATGAACCAAAGTGCATTTCAAACCTGTAACAAATATAAGAACCAATTGCTCCTATTAATAAAATACCTATTAATAAAAACCATTTTTTACGAATTAATTTCTTATCTAATAAAGCAAATAAAATTATAAAAATAAATGCTGGTAAAGATGCCATAAATAATTTAGCTAACATAGTATCACCATTTTAATTATAACATGATATAATTTAGATGGGTGATATTTATGAAGCATTTTGGCACTAAAGTAATAGAAACTAACAATCTAGTATTACGACCCTTTAAAGAAGAAGATGCTAAAGAGATTTATAATGGTTTCAGAAATCAAGAAAAGTTTTTATACTATGCCCATAAAGAAAAAATTACTTTAAAAGAACAAATTAAATCATTAAAAGGTATAGATAAAAAATATAAAAACAAAGAATATTATAACTGGTTAATTACTTTAAAAGATAATACTGTTATTGGAGCTATTCATTTAAATGTTTTTAATTATAATGAATCAGTAGAATTTAATTATGCTATTGATGAGAGATATCAAAATAAAGGTTATATGACTGAAGCTCTATTAATTATTAAAGATTTTTGTTTAAATAAAATGCAAGTTAATAGATTTTTTGGAGGATGTGAAATAAATAATTTACCTTCCAAAAAAGTTATGGAAAAATGTGGATTAATCCACGAAGGTATACTAAGAAATAATTTACTATTAAGAGATGGATATCATGATATGGATATATATTCATTTATAAATAATAGAGATTAAACAAGGAGGAAAATATGAAAATTAAAGATAATTATTTCTTTACTTTAAGAGAAGATTCTAAAGATGAAGAAACAAAAGCAGCAAATTTATTAATAAGAAGTGGAATGATAAAAAAAGTGGGTTCAGGTACTTATATGTATCTACCTATGGGATTAAGAGTTATAAATAATATAGAAAATATTATTAGAGAAGAAATGACTAAGCTTAATATTCAAGAATTAAGTATTAGTAATACTAGTTTATTAGAAGAAGTAGCTGCATTAAACTTAAAGAGTTATAAAGATCTACCTTTTAGTTTATATAGTATTAGTACTAATACTAATAAAGTAGAAGATGATCGATATAGTATTATTGATTCTAAAGAATATATTGGATTAAATATTTATACTTTTATTAAGAATGAAGATGAATTAACTGGAATATATGAAAAGATATATGAAGCTTATAATAGTATTTGTAAACGTATTGGTCTAAATTATAAAGTAGTATTAGGATTAAATTCTAAAGAATATCAAGCTCTTACTGACATTGGAGAAGATATAGTAGTCTCTTGTAATGAGTGTAGTTATAAAGCTAATTTAAATGCTGCTACATGGAAAATAGAAGAAGTAGATGAAAAAGAAAAGAAATTAGAATTAGTTCATACTCCTAATGCTCATACTATTGAAGATGTTTGTGATTTCTTAAAATTAGATGTTAAACATTCAGTGAAAGCCCTTCTTATGAGTGTTGATAATAAGCTAACTATTTTATTTGTTAGAGGAGATAGATCATTAAATGAAGCTAAAGTATTAAAACTATTAGGTGGTAAAGAATTAGCTTTCGCAACTGATGAACAAATTGCAGAGTCTAATGCTTTTCCTGGTTTTACAGGACCAGTTGGATTAGAAGGATGCCAAATAGTCTTAGATGAAGAAATATTACAAATGAAGAACTTCTGTGTTGGAGGTAATAAAGAAGATTATCACTATATAAATGCTAATGTTAAAGATTTAAATTATGACTTAGTAGGAAATATAGCTGATGTTTTAGAAGATGATAAATGTCCTGTTTGTGGAAATGAACTTGTTTTTGAAAAGAGTGTTGAAATAGGTAACTTAGTTAATTGTACTAAAGAATTAAATATTACTTACTTAGATGAATCTAATCAAGAACAAAATCCGTTAATGGGAACATTTAATCTTAATTTAAATAGAATATTAACTACTTATGTAGAACAAAATCATGATGATTGGGGATTAATCTTTCCAACAAGTATTGCTCCATATCAAGTAGCTTTAGTTCAAATAGATATGAAGGATAAAAAGCAAACCAAAGTAGCTGAAAAAATATATAATGATTTACAAAAGAAAGGTATCGATGTTATCTATGATAATAGAGATGAAAGACCTGGAGTTAAATTTAAAGATATGGATCTAATTGGTATACCATTAAGAATAACTGTTGGTAGAAAGATAACTGATAAGAAAGTTGAATTTAAGAAAAGAACAGATAAAGAAGCAGTTGATGTTGAAATTAAAGAAATTGTAAAATTAGTAAAAGATTGTCTAGGTAATTAGACATCTTTTTATTTACTATGATATAATATCCTAGGTGATACATAATGAAAGACAACTACAAAATATATAAAAACTTAGCCGAAAGAAATAATTGGGATTTCAGTATAGGTGAAGATAATAAACCTTATTTTATGAAAGATAATAACTTAGCTATGCCTGATGAATTTACTAGTGAAGATGATAAACTATTATTAGCTTCAATAATTTCTGAAGGATCTGAAGAGTTACTTAAATTAATTCTAAATTGCTGGGCAAATAATATAGAAATAGCTGGACCTTGTTCAGGAATAAAAGAATTTCATACTAAAGAGCCTGTTATAATGAGATTTGGTATTTCTAGTACACCAGATACTGTTTTATCTTTATATGAAGAACTAGCACGAATTATGCCAGATTCATATCATTTAGTTAAAATAGAAGATGGTAAAATAAAATATGTTTTTAATCATTTATTACGAGAAAACACATTAACTAAAGATGAATCCAATCAAGTGTTTAAAATAATAAATGATACCTTGAATTATATTTTAAGAATGCAAAAACAAATAGTTTTAAGTAGGTAATGTTATGATATTAAAAGAATTAAAATGTATTAATGAAAATATTAATATAGATGAATATATTGAATTTAGAGAAAAAGTAAAAAGTAATATGGAACATCCTGATTGGCTTGGAGACTTTTCCAAAGAAGATATAATATCTCTATTAAATAAAGATTCTAAAATATGGATCTATTATTTAGAATCTGAACCAGTATGTTCAATGATGATAATACCTTCACGTCAAGAAGATTTAAATAAATTTGAACTTAATTTTAATTATAAAGAAGTAGCTGATTATGGTCCAATGTTTGTAAGTTCTAAATATAGAGGTAATGGTCTACAATACCAAATGTTACAAGAATTAGATAACTATTGTATCAATAATAATTATAAATATGTTGCCTCTACAATTCATCCTGATAATATTTATTCTATAAATAATTTACTTAAAGATAATTTTAAATATAAATGTACAAAGCATTTTACTAGAGGTCCTAGAAATATTTATTTTAAAAAATTAAAGAACTAACAATTGTTAGTTCTTTTTTATTTAATATTTATTTCAATATTACCTGTAGCTGCATCATCAGTTATTTCAAAAACAACCTCATATTCTCCAGCTGGAAAATCTTCTGTTTTAGACTCCCCTTCTCCATTTAAATATTCAGAGTCTGCTGCTTCTTTATTGTGTTCAGAACCAGCTTTAAAATAATATACTGTTATTCCTGCTGCTCCTTCCATTTTTGTCTTAACATTTATATCTTCTCCATCTTCAATTACAAGTTTAGCTTCTTTTTCTTCTCCTACTTTAGCATGATCTAAATCAATTGTAATACTCTTATCATCAATTTGTTCAACTTCAAATACTGAACTACTCTTTTCTGTTTTTGTTTCTTTTTTAATACAACCAGTAATTAAGAAAAGCATTGTAATTATTAATACAAATAATGTAATACTTTTTATTTTATTCATAAAATTCTCCCTATTTATTAGCTAATTTTGTCTTTTTATAATCTGCTAAGTACTCTTTTAATGATTTAGATTGTTTAAATGGGGTTAAGAAAGAGTATTTCTCTTTTCTCTTTGTTTGAACATCTTTAATATGCATCTTAAAGTGTTCATATTTAACTGTAATATCATTTTCTTTAGCATACTCTCTAATTTTTAAATATAACTTACTAGAGTAAACAAAGTCTATTATAATAAATCCTGTGAATAATCCAAGCGTATATGAAAATGCTAAATTTTTACCAAACCAATCTAGAGCATTCATTACATGAGAAGCAAGGAAATAATAATATACAGCTCCTATAGCAGTCCATATAGCACTAAATAAAGGACAAATAATACCTTTATAGTTTCCCCATTGATCACTATAATCCCATAATTTAACATTATTCATAAGACCAATTAATCCACCAATAAATTCTATTATTGTCATAAGAACTCCCATTAATAGAATAATTATAATTGGATTTAAACTACTATCCTTAAATAATAAATAAACAAAAGTTAAAATAACTAATCCAAATCCATAGATAGGTAAATATGGACCTATTAAAAATCCAGGATTAATCCATTTACCATGAGCAAGTCTTCTATAGAATAATTCTAAAAACCATCCTAAAGTACATCCCATATAAAATATAAATATAAATTGTAAATAATGATTCATAAAACACCTCTCTTAATAAATACCTAAAAATAGTATATCATAATAATATAATAAAAAAAGTAGCCTTATGCTACTTTTTATTTAGTTACTTCACTAAGTTGTTTCTTTAATTCTTTGCTAATTTCTTTCACATCCCTCTTAAATATTAACATATCAATTATGTTAATAACTGAATGAACCATAAGTATAATACCAGTAAGTACAATGATAGAAATTGTTGATGCAAATGGATTAATTAATAAAACAAATCCAGCAATCAAATCTAATATACCAAGTAATAACATTAATAACCATGGAAGATCAGTATAACGTAAATGTAATGCTATTTTAATAACATTAACGCTTGATGCTATTACCCATAAACCAAATACTATAGTAAATACTACTGGTAATACACTAGGCTTATAGCAAAGAACAATTCCCATTAAAATTGAGAAAACAC
This sequence comes from uncultured Erysipelotrichaceae bacterium, assembly GCA_902793315.1. Classification (GTDB taxonomy): domain Bacteria; phylum Bacillota_I; class Bacilli_A; order RF39; family UBA660; genus UBA3789. The sequence continues at coordinate 3,069 of CADBCT010000040.1, read as the reverse complement.
CAGGAAGAAATCCATCAAATGGAACATAATATTCAGTAGCTTTAAAGTCTAAATATATTAAAACAATACCATGTGTAATAATATAAGCTGCTGCAATTATTCCAATAGTTTCAACTGACATTTTTGGGAATATTATCATTATTAAACCAATAACAAAAGCCAAGATTGATGAAACTATATAAGAATTGATTTGTCTATTTAGCATTTCTTTCATTATAGTCGCTCCTTTCTTGGTTGTTCTTGGTTGTTATTATATATTACTTTTTCTTGACAAGTTCAACAATTAGTTAGTGCTTTCTTTTAACTTTTGAATGACCTGACTTTTTATTATTCTTTTCTGTAATTAGTTTTAATGTATTATTCTCTTCATCAACAACAAGTCCAAATTCTCTTAAAACAGATGCCTTATCCATAATTTCTTGATAATTATGGGCAATTCTTAAATAACCAATAAAACCAGCCATTTCTATTAATTTAGTATCATGAACTCTACTTAAGTCTTCCATCATACAATCAATATAACAGTCTTTTAATGATGATATTTGTTTCTTAAACTCACCTACTCTAGTCAAATTACGTAATTTAATTGTTTTTTCTAAAAATGGTTTTAGTTTTTCATTCATAAGAGTTATTTTTTCTTCACCATTTAAATCAAAATCAGCTTCTTTAAAAGTTATATTTGTTCCTCTATATGTAGTTGTTACATCTATTACATCATCCCAATCAACTTTATGTACACCAGCAGATTTGAAATATCCATTCTCATAATCTGCCCATTCATAATAGTCTCCTTTTTTAATAGAAACACTTAATAACCTTTCTGGGACTTTTTTTGTAATTTCTCTAATCTTACTAACTATATCTACTACATCATTTTTAGTATAATCAAATTCATTAGTCATATATTCCTTAAATACTCTCTTTATATCAGAATCATATTTACAATTTTCTTGACTATAATATTTAATTGATACTCTTGTTTTTTGATCAAAATCTTTACCTTCTAGATACTCTTTAGTAAAAAATAACTTTAATTGATCCATTATTTTCTTCCTTCCACAAAATTTGTTCTATATTATAACATATATGTATATAAAAAAACAATAAAAAACTCTAACTAAAAAGTTAGAGTAAATATTCTACTGGTAAAAGATGAGAGGGTTGAACTCCCAATAGTAGTTTTGGAGATGGTGTCAATACTTTTTATTTATTTTTCAACCTACAATTTCCTTTATAATTACTTCTCCGTGCGTTTTTACTTTAATTGGAGATAATATATTTAAATCTTTCAATTCATCAATTGTTTTAGGTTTTAATTCAACCAGTTTATCTAATTCATCGTTTGTAAATATATAATATGCTGGTATATTCATTTCGTTAGCTCTATTTTTCCTTAATTCAATTAATCTTTCCTTTAGATTATCATTAGAAATATTTATACTATTACAAAATTTTGCTTTATAAAATTCATAATAATCTATTTGTTCTTTATCACTCACTTCTATATAACTTTGAGCAGCTTCTTCTAAATTCTTTTTACTAAGCAATACTGCATCCTTATCTCTATGTTCAAAATCATACTCTAACTGTCTAATTAAAGCATCAGCTCTTAATACTTTATACTTTATATCATTAGGAGCTTTACTAGTATCTAATATAGTATCTTGATTAGCTATTACTACTAGAACTTTTCGATATTCATCAAAATGGCTAGAAGCAAAAAGTTTTGTAAAATTACTAGCTCTACTTTCCCATATCTTTTTAATTACGTCCCTTTGACCTTTTACTTGTCTTAATGGAGAATACATTCCTTCTTTTATCTTTTTACCATTGATTGTTAATTCTCTTATAAAATCTCCTTTTTCATTTACAGTAATATTACCCACAAGATTTTTACATTCTATATAATATGTATATACAGGAGTTAAAACAACATAATCTATTTGTGCAGTTAAATCTTCATATCTAACCTTTATATCTCTTAATACATACATGCCTATATTAGCTTTTTTAAGCTGATATGCTATTTCATTTTCACCTTTAAGACCTTTTTTTACAATATGTAATTCATGTAACAAGTCTTTATTATTAGGAAATTCTGCATTTAGTTTATTTAAAGCATTGTATTTATCTTGAAGCTCATTACTATCTTTATAAAAAATAGTATCTTTAAATCTAAAAGCATCTATAGCATTATCTATTAATCCCATGAGTATCACCTACAATTAATTATAGCATAAAAGTATAAAATATAGCTTACATTCTATTTTTACTAATTCTATGATATACTTTTATAGAAGTGTAATAGTGATGGTGAAAGGAGTAAGTATATGAAACTATGTTACCATTTTACAAATAAAGATCAATTAGAATCAATATTAAGTGAAGGATTAAAACCCCAGAATGGTATTAATAGTCAATTAATATCAGATTCTAGGAAAGAGAAAGTATATTATTCAGTCGGTGAAGAAGCAACTATAAGGATATTTATATCATTTAATGAAATACTATTGAGAGCTCTTGATGGAAGAATACGTCCTGAGTTATATGAAACTTATAATAGTGAAATAAAGCAAAAATTAGAAACTTCTCATGATATAGAATCTTGGATGGGTGAAGGAGTATATCTAGCTTTTGATGGAGATACACTTAATAATTTTAACGAAGAAAAACTAAAAGATGCATATACATCAGACACTATTCCACCAGAAAACTTATATGTATGTGTATTAAAAGATGAAATTTCAGGTGAAATAGTATCAACAAAAACCTCGGATATAGTTACTTACTTTATAGCTAAAAGAACAAATAACTTTAATGAAGTATTGGATATTGCGGGATTTTTTGCTTTTGATATAGAAAAAAAAGTAGAAGAGTTTAGAAATAAACCTTTAATAGTAGATTATATACCATTATCAAACTACTATGAACTATCTCAAAGTGACAACAATAACAATAATAAAAGAACTCATTTTAAAGTAGTCAACTAAAAATAGACACTTTATAAAAAGAATCACTAAAACCCTGATTCAATTTTATATTGAATTGGGGTTTTATAATTTAAAGCAT
>CADBCT010000039.1 GCA_902793315.1 uncultured Erysipelotrichaceae bacterium | reverse complement strand
TATATGAATGTGTTAAATATATGACAGGACATTCTCATACTGATAATGGTGCTGGCAAAGAATTTGGATTAGAAGTAATGCAATACTTAAATGATGCTTGTAAAAAATGGAAAGCAGAAGAAGATATAGATTATTCAGTATATGGTACTCCTATTGAATCTACTACTTATAAGTTTGCTAAATGTTTAAAAGAGAGATTTGGAGTAATTAAAGGTATTACTGATAGAGATTATATTACTAATAGTTATCATGTGCCTGTCTTTGAAGAAATAGATGCATTTACTAAATTGAAATTAGAAAGTGAATTTCAAAGATTAAGTCCAGGAGGAGCTATTTCATATATTGAAACAGCTAATCTTCAAGGTAATCTTGATTCAGTAATGGAAGTTATTAAGTTTATCTATGATAATATTATGTATGCAGAACTTAATACTAAATCTGATTATTGCCAGGAATGTGGCTATGATGGAGAAATACTAATTGATGATGATTTAGAATGGTATTGTCCTAACTGCGGTAATAGGGATCATGCTAAATTGAATGTAGCTAGAAGAACTTGTGGATATATTGGAGCTAATTTCTGGAATAGAGGAAGAACTCAAGAAATTAAAGAAAGAGTTATTCACTTAGATAATAAGGATCTATAATGAGATATAATAAGATTCGTAAAATGGATATAGCTAATGGGCCTGGAGTTAGAGTATCAATCTTTTTTCAAGGTTGTGCTTTTCACTGTAAAAACTGTTTTAATCCAGAAACATGGGATTTTAATGGTGGAAAAGAATTTACTGATGAACAGATAGATACAATAATTGATTTAGCAAAACCAGATCATATTAGTGGTTTATCTATTCTAGGTGGAGAACCAATGCATCCAAAGAATATTGAAGCTACTACTAAATTAGCTAAAAGATTTAAAGAAGTTTATCCAAATAAAACTATTTGGAGCTGGAGTGGTTTTCTCTTTGATAAAGATTTAAAAGATAAAGAAGTATTAAAATATATTGACGTCTTAATAGATGGAAGGTATGTTGATGAATTACATGATCCTACTTTGAAATGGAAAGGGTCATCTAATCAAAGAGTAATTGATGTAGTTAAATCATTAAAAAAAGGAGAAGTTGTTTTATATGAAGACTAGAGGTTTTGAAATAGCAAAAGGTTTTGAAGATAAAAATATAAAGTTACCAGTTAGAAAAACTAAGTATTCTGCAGGCTATGATGTAGAATGTGCAGAAGATACTATTGTTCCTAGTTTTAAGAAAGGTATGAATCCAACATTAATTCCTACTGGTATTAAAGCTTATATGGGTGATGATGAAGTATTATATCTATATAATAGAAGTTCTAATCCTAAGAAAAAAGGTTTAATACTTGCAAATAGTGTAGGTGTAGTAGATAAAGATTACTATGGTAATCCTGATAATGATGGTCATATCATGTTTGCTTTCTTTAATATTAAAGATGAAGATATTACTATTAAAAAAGGGGAAGCTATTGGACAAGCAATCTTTTCTAAATACTTAGTAACAGATGATGATCAAGCAGAAGGTAAAAGACAAGGTGGATTTGGATCTACTGATAAAAAATAATTTAAAATTAGACATAAATTTTATGTCTCTTTTTATACAAGGGTGGTAAAATGGAAGAATTATTATTAAAAACTTTAAATAAAGAAAAGAAAAGACAAAATGATAATATTGAGCTTATTGCAAGTGAAAATTATGTATCAAAAAATGTATTAAAATTACAAGGTAGTATTTTAACTAATAAATATGCTGAAGGATATCCTCATAAAAGATATTATGGTGGTTGTGAATATATTGATATTTTTGAAGAAACAGCAATCGAACATTTAAAAGAATTATTTAATTGTAAGTTTGCTAATGTGCAACCACATTCAGGAAGTAGTGCTAATATGGCTGTATATAGAGCATTACTTAATCATGGAGATAAAGTTATGAGTATGTCATTAGTAGAAGGAGGACATTTATCTCATGGACATCCAATGTCTTTTTCAGGAATAGATTATGAAATAGTTGCTTATTCACTTAATCCACAAACTGAAATGTTAGATTATGATGAAATAGAAAAAGTAGCTTTAAAAGAAAAGCCAAAGATGATTATTGCTGGAGCAAGCGCTTATTCAAGAGAAATAGACTTTAAAAGATTTAGAGAAATTTGTGATAAATGTGGTGCTTATTTAATGGTCGATATGGCTCATATTGCTGGCTTAGTAGCAACTGGTTATCATATGTCACCAGTTCCATATGCTGATGTTGTTACTTCAACTACTCATAAGACATTAAGAGGTCCAAGAGGCGGAATAATACTAACAAACGATGAAGAAATCATAAAAAAGATTAATAAAGTAATATTCCCTGGTTTGCAAGGAGGACCTTTGATGCATGTAATTGCTGCTAAAGCCCAAGCTTTTCATGAAGCAATGCAACCGGAATTTAAAAAATATATTAAAAATGTTGTAAAAAATGCTAAAATATTAGCAAGCACTTTAGATAAACACGGAATTAGAGTTATTTCAGGAGGTACTGATAATCATTTATTATTAATTGATGTTAAATCTAAATTTGGAATAACAGGTAAAGAAGCAGAAGTTGCTCTTGATAAAATAAATATAACTGTAAATAAAAATAGTATTCCTGGAGAGACTGAAAGTCTAGTAAAGACTTCTGGCTTGCGTCTAGGAAGCGCAGCTATGACTACTAGGGGATTTACCGAAAAAGATTTCATAAAAGTTGGAAATATTATTTATGAATGCTTAAGTAATCTTAATAATCCAAAGATTCAAAACAAATTAAAAAAAGAAGTATTGGAACTTACTAGTAAGTATCCATTAAGTAAGGTGATGTAAATGTCTAAATGGGATAAAGAGTATATTAAATTATGTAAAAAAATATTAAAAGATGGAGTAGAAGTAGAAAACAGAACAGGTATCAATACCATTAAAATACCAAGTTATCACTTACACTTTGATTTAAGAGAAGAATTTCCAGTTCTTTGTACTAAAAAATTATACTTTAGACAAGCTATTCTAGAAATGTTATGGATATATCAAGTACAAAGTAATGATGTACGTTGGTTACAAGATAGAGATGTTCATATTTGGGATAAATGGCAAATAGATGAAAACGGATTATGGAAAGCTACTCAAAATGTTGTAGAAAATGGAAAGCTTATAAAGAAAGAAATAGAAAAGCAGTTTCCTAAACAATATGCTTATACAATAGGAACTGCTTATGGTTATATAGTTAATAAATTTCAAATGATACAAAAGTTGATTGAGACAATTAAAAATAATCCTAATGATCGTAGAATGGTTATGACTTTATGGCAAGATGATTATTTAGATACAGCTGTACTACCTTCATGTGTTTGGAGTAGTGAATGGGATGTTACTGATGGTTATTTAAATTGTTGGGTTCATCAAAGAAGTTGTGATGTGCCATTAGGATTACCATTTAATGTTACACAGTATGCTACGCTATTATGTTTATTAGCTCATGTAACTGGTCTAAAGCCAGGTACTATAGATTGGAGTATTAAAGATGCTCATATTTATGTAAATCAAGTAGATGGAATTAAAGAACAAATAAATCGTTATGAAACTAATGAAGATATAGAAGCACCTAAATTATGGATTAATGAAGAAGTAGATGATTTCTTTAAGTTTGATAATTCAAAAGAATTAAAAGATATCAAAATACTTCAATATAAGAATATGGGACCAATAACGTTCCCATTAGCTCAATGATAAATAATCTATATTTAATTGCCTGTATAGGTAAAAATAATGAATTAGGTGCTAACAATGACTTGATTTGGAAGTTTTCCAATGATATGAAGTTCTTTAAAGAAAAAACAATTAATAATACAGTTATTATGGGTAGAAAGACATATGAATCTATTGGAGGTATTCTTCCAAAAAGAGAAAATATAATTATTACTAGAAATAAAGAAACTGATATAGATAATGCTTTAATGTTTAATGATTATGAAAGTGTTATTAAATATATAAATAATAATCCCAATAAAATATTTTATATTATTGGAGGATCTAGTATTTATAAATACTTTTTACCATTCTGTAAGAAATTATATTTAACTGAAGTAAATGCTAATTATGAAGCAAATGTTTATTTTCCAAAATTTAATAAAAAAGATTATAAAGAAAATATATTACATGACTATTATGAAGATAATACAAGTTATAAAATAGTTGAATATATTAGAAAGTAAAATATTGTCGAAAGAATATTATGAGAGGTTTTGTCGAATGACTAGCTTCTTTTTTTTTACTGTTTTATAGTGTATCTAGAAAGGAGGATAAAAGCTAATAGAAGAACTTTTAGATTATGATGGATTATTATATAGTATTATTAATAAGTATCCTAAAAGATATGATTATGATGATTTATATCAAGTAGCTATGTTAGGATTAATAGATGCTTATAAGCATTATGATAAATCTTTTGATACTAAGTTCTCAACTTATGCATATTACTATATAATTGGTGAAATTAATAAGTATATTAGAGAAAGTAGTAGTTTAAAAGTTAGTAAAAGTTTAATTGATTTAAATAAAAATATTTTAAAAACTAAAGAAGTAATGACTCAAAAACTAGGTAGAGTTCCAACTAAATCAGAAATAGCTTTATATTTAGATGTAGAAGAAGATTTAATTGATACAGCTATTCTTGCCACTGATGAGATTAAATCTCTTGATGAAGTTTATGACAATACTAAATTTTATGATGATACAAGTCCAACTATTTTAGATTTAAGAAGTGAAATAGGAAAGCTTTCTCCCGAAGAACAAGAATTATTAAAGATGCGATATTATGAAGAATATACACAAATGGAAACATCTAGTATTTTAGGTATGAGTCAAGTACAAGTATCAAGGAAAGAAAACAAGGTATTACAAAAGCTTAAGAGTAGATTAGTCTCTTAAGTTTTTTGTATATTTTTAAATATTATTTCCATATTATTAATGGTGATGTAATGAAGAATACAAAGTATGAGAAGATAGCTGATAAGCACAAAGCCCCTGAGACAAGAATATATAATGCTTTTATTGCTTTTTTAAGTGGAGGAGTAATTGGCACTTTAGGAGAAGTAATAATTGAAATATTAGGTACTTTTGATATTAGTAGAACTGATGCTACTCCAATAATGATTACTATTTTTATTTTTATAGCTAGTTTAAGTACAGCTTTAGGTTTTTTTGATACTTTAGTAACTAAATTTAAATGTGGCTTATTAATACCTATTACTGGATTTGCTCATGCAATGACTAGTAGTAGTTTAGATTATAAAAATGAAGGCCCTATCTATGGGATTGGTTCTAATATGTTTAAACTAGCTGGTTCAGTAATTATTTATGGAATAGTTTCAGCTTGGTTATTTGGAACTATTAGGTATCTTATAGGAGGTATGTAATGACTTTTTATTATAAAAATGTATATTTAACAGAAACAGCTACTATCACCGGTCCTTATGAAAAGAATGGTCCCTTAAGAAAGTATTTTGATAAGACTTATAATGATCTTTATATGGGAGAAAAATCTTTTGAAAAGGCTGAAATAAAACTAGTAAGAGATTCTTTAGTAATGATTATGAAAAAAAGTGGTATTAACAAAAAAGAAGTTGATTTAGTAATAGGAGGAGACTTATTAAATCAAATAACGGCTTCTACGTATGGTTCTTATGGAGTAGGAGAAGGATTTATTGGTATTTATGGTGCTTGTAGTAGTAGTGTCCTAGGAATGATTATTGCAGCTAATTTTATTGAAAGTAAATTTATTAATAATGCAATTTGCTTAGTATCATCTCATAATATGACTAGTGAAAAACAATTCAGGTATCCAACTGAATATGGAGCTCCTAGACCTAATACTGCAACTTTTACTGCGACAGGAGCAGCTTGTAGTTATTTAACTAATGAAGAAGATGATATTAGGATAGAATCGGCAACTTTAGGAAGAATAATTGATTATGAACAAAAGGATCCCAATGATATGGGAAGAGCTATGGCACCGGCAGTAATTGATACATTATTAAGACACTTTAAAGATACTAATAGATCTCCTGAAGATTATGACTTAATCTTAACTGGAGACTTAGGAATTTATGGTAAAGAAATAGTTAAAGATTATTTACAAAGACAATATAAATTAGATTTAAATAATTATAATGATTGTGGAGTTATGTTATATGATTTAAAAGAACAAAAAGAAGTAAGAGCTGGAGGTAGTGGACCAGTATGTAGTGCATTAGTTACTTATTCTTATATTTTTGATGAATTGAAAAAGAAAAAAATAAAAAGAGTCTTATTACTCGCAACAGGAGCACTCTTTTCTCCAATTATGCTTTATCAAAAAGAAAATATTAATTCTATTTGTCATGCGATTAGTTTGGAGGTGGTTTAGTGTTATTAATAAATTCTTTTTTATTTTGTGGCTTTGTTTGTTTAATATCTCAAATAATCTTAGATAATACTAAACTAACTCCTGGTCATATTACATCTATATTAGTAGTTTTAGGTGCCTTGCTAGATACTTTTCATTTTTATGATCGAATTATTGAGGCCGTAGGTGGAGGAGCTCTATTACCAATTACTAGTTTTGGTCATTCACTTATTCATGGAGCATTAGCTAAAGCTGAAACTGAAGGTTTATTAGGCATCTTAATGGGAATGTTTGATCTTACTGCTACTGGTATAGTATCAGCAATTATTCTTTCTTTTATCTTTACCTTAATATTTAAACCTAGAAATTAAAATATCCACAAAATATGTGGATATTTAATTTACTTTAGAAACTTCAATTATTTTATTCATATCGTCGTCTTTTGCAATAATATTTTTATGTTGTTCATGACATTTTTCACATTGATAAATAATCTTATAAGTATCTTTATATTTTTCAATACCAATTGGTTTTAATAAACCTAAACAAGTATTTTTTCTATCTCCTGGCATAATATCTATATGTTTAGAATATAAGCAATATGGGCAATGATCTCTAGAGGTATATCCTAAAGGATTAACTTCTTTATGACAGTATTCACAAATAAAACCTTCGTCTAATTCATTAAATCTTTTCATAGTATCACCAACTTCATTATATAATATTGTTTTTATTTTGACAAAGTAATATGTTATAATACTTTTAGAGTTCGGAGTGATGAACATGGATTTTAAAATAAATGATTTTGAAGGTCCTTTAGATTTACTATTACATTTAATAAAAGAATCTAAGATGGATATTATGAATATTGAAATAGAAGTAATTACTGATCAATATATGAATTTCTTAAAAGAACAAGAAAAAATGAATTTAGAAGTGTCTTCTGAGTATTTAGTTCTAGCTTCTGAACTATTGGAGATTAAATCTAAATTATTAATACCTAACAATAAATTAGATGAAACAGTTGAAGAAGATCCAAGAGAAGAACTAATTAATAGGTTATTAGAGTATGAAGCATATAAAAATATTACTAAAGTATTACAAGAAAAAGAATTATTAAGAAAAGATATTTATACCAAATATCCTGAAAATATTAATAATTATATACCTGAAGATAAGGAAATACATAGCGATGTATCTTTAGATGATTTAATAGCTGCTTTTCAAAAGTATTATCAAAGGCAAATAGATAATCGTCCTTTAAATACTAAAGTTACTCTAAAGGAAATTAGTGTTACATCACGTAGAAGTGATATTAAAAGACTATTAAAAACAAAGAAAAGATTGTCTTTTAGAGAATTGTTCCCAGTTGTATCTAGAGAGTATATTGTAGCGACTTTTCTAGCTATTTTAGAAATGGCTAAAAATAGAGAATTAACTATTACACAAAATGATACTAATGATGATATAATATGCGAGGTGGTAAAATGAAAAAAGCAGTATTAGAAGGTTTACTATTTGTTGTTGGAGAAGATGGTTTAACAATAGAACAAATAGAAGAAGTTCTTGAGATTAATGAGGATGAAGCAAAAGAATTAGTAATGGAATTAAAAAAAGACTATGAATCTGAAACCCGTGGATTAAGAATAGACTTTTTAGGAAATAGATTTAAAATTACAACAAAGTTTGAACATAAGGAATATTATCAAAAACTATTGGAAAATCCTGAAACAAACACTTTATCACAAGCAGCTTTAGAAACATTAGCTATTATTGCTTATAATGAACCAATTACAAGGGTCCAAGTAGATGCAATTAGAGGAGTTAGTAGTGCTCCTATAATTAGAAAATTGGTAGCAAAAGGTTTTATAAAAGAAAGTGGTAGAAGTGAACTACCAGGAAGACCAATTCTTTATGAAACAACTAATGAATTTTTAGATTACTTTGGACTATCATCAACAGAAGAATTACCTAATATTGAAGAAATAATCAATGAAAGTGAAGAGAGTGATGAAAGTACTGATCTATACAGTTCAAAGTATATAGAAGATGAAATATAAGATTTGATTTATTCAAGTCTTTTTTTGTCAGAAAAATAGCTTTTTTTATCATACTTTTTATGATATAATTTAATTGCCTGCTTCCATGGCGGAATTGGTAGACGCGGTAGACTCAAAATCTACTTCTAGCGATAGAGTTCCGGTTCGAGTCCGGATGGAAGCACCAGTTAAAAATAACGAACATTTAGTTCGTTTTTTATTTTGGTTATTATTGTTAATATTTGTTTACTATGCTATAATTTTTAAAGATAGGAGTTGCAACTATGAGAAAAGTATACATTGTTTTAACCTATACTGGTACAATACTTTCTAGACTAGTTAGAGGTTATAC
>CADBCT010000038.1 GCA_902793315.1 uncultured Erysipelotrichaceae bacterium | reverse complement strand
TCTTTAATAAAAGACATAAAAGACATAACAGCATTAGCTAACTCATCATCTTGTAAGTAAAATACAATAGGATGATGAAATCCCAAAGTTTGCTTATTAGGTAGGTTCAATTCTTCAGTTACATATTCATCGTTTCCAAACAAAACTACCGAAGAACCATATCTATATATTTCTTCTATTTTTTTTCGCATCAGATATGAATTTTTTTCATTACTGAACTTAGCTAATGCCTCTTTTTCAGCTAATATAGTAACTTCTCCGGTGTATTCATCAACTGTACGATAACCATGTTTTTCACTACTATCATATGTTGGATATTTTATTGTTTTTATTTCATATTGAATTGATTCATTGCTTGCTAATTGTCTTAAAATCCTAAAAACTTTTTCATACTGTTCTTCATCCATAGATGAATCCTTTATATTTCTTGAAGCGTTTTCATAGTGTCCTATTTTTGTAATAATACCTCTTAGTATTAATTCATTCATTTGTTTTAGTAATTCTAATCTTTTTACTAAATCTTTAGCAATTTCTTTTCGTCCTAAAATCTTTTGTTGATAATCATTTTCAAGCGATACAAATTCAGAATAAAGGTTATAAAAATCTTTAATATCCTCTTGAGTGATTTGATATTCCATAATTTTATTATAATCTCCTGGCTTAACATTAAGTAATATTTCTTTTAAATTTTCCGCAGTCATGACAAACCTCCCTTTGACTAAATTATTATATTATATTTAAAGATTTTAATCAATGCTATACTATTATATTTCATAATCATCTTTTTCTTTGTCTTTTATATCATCCCAGCCTGTAATTCTATCAAATGTTTTTTCACTCATAATTTGATGATTATACATATCACTAATAACTTCTGAGTATACATCTTCCTTATCTTTTCTATTAATCATTCTCTTTAAGAAGTTAACTAGTTTTTCAAATAAGTGTTTTAATTCTTGAAGTTCATATTTTAAATTAAAGTTGTCTTTTCTATATTCATTGATTTGCTTTTCTTGTGTTTCAACTTTTTCACTTAAACTATCTACTCTTAATTGTAATGCGTCATTACTTTCTTTTAAATTTTTAATTCTTCTAGAATCTTGTCTTGCTTGTTTAGTAATGATATTTAAGTTTGCTGATAATTCTTTAACATCTCTATACTCATCAGTTGTTTTTTCAACTTTACGAATAGAATCATTGATAAATGTTGGAGTAGTATTACAAAAATCACAAATATTGTTATAACTTTTAACATAATTCACCATCCTTTCTTTGGACGGATGATTTATAAACACAAAAAAATCTATCTTTCGATAGATTTATATATCAAACTCGATAATTGTTCCGAGCAGATTCCTCAATGGAGCGGATGAGGAGAATCGAACTCCCGTAGTCAGCTTGGAAGGCTGAGGTTCTACCATTAAACTACATCCGCATATGTCTTTAATCGCCCTGGTCTTTCCGATAACCAAGCCGACTAAAAAAGTAGACATATATAATTATACTAAATTTCTTTAGAAAGTCAAGTTTTTTCATGTAAAAAAGCAATCAATTAAATGATTGCTTTTATTATGATAATGTTACTTCTACAGTTTTTTCAGCATATTCTCTGCCATCAACATAGCTTATTTTTAGAGTAACTTTGTCACCTTTCTTCTTTCCATAGATAACATCAGTCAAATCACTAAATGCAGTTACTTTATTACCTTCTATTTCAGTTACAATATTTCCTATTACTATACCAGCTTTATCAGCTCCACTACCTTTTACAACTTTAGAAACATAGAATCCAACAGGTAGATTATAACTATTTTCTTCCTCAGTAATCATATATCCTTCTATTCCTACTGTTGCTTCACTAGTGTCTTCCTTACCATTCATCAAAGAAGTGATTAAATCTTTAACATCAGTAATTGGAATAGCAAATCCCATACCTTCAATACTAGCTGTATTACTACTACCATTAGATGAATATTTAACAGAATTAATACCTACCACTTCACCTTTACTATTAAGTAAAGCTCCTCCACTATTACCACCATTTATAGCAGCATCTGTTTGAATCATTTTAGCTTTAGTATTATCAATTGTTACTTCTCTGTTTACGGCACTAACAACACCAGTTGTTACTGATTGACCATAGCCCAAAGCATTACCAATGGCAATTACACCATTACCAACTTTTAATTTAGTACTATCACCTAGAGTTGCAATTTTAATTGCATCAATTGTTTCATTATCTAATGAACTTAATTTTACTGAAATAACTGCAACATCTTTTCTAGATGAAGTTCCTTTAATAGTTGCATCTACATTCTTTTCGTTGACAAATTGTACTGATAATTCTTCAGCACCTTCTACTACGTGATTATTTGTTAATATTAATAATTCACTATCTGTCTTACTTACAATAATTCCAGATCCAGCACCTTCAGCATATCTTTCTCCACTATAGAATGGTCCAAACATACCAGAATTTACTAGGGTTTTACTAGTAATTGAAACTATTGAAGGCATTACTTCTTCTACTACTTCAGAAACATCAGTAATATAAATACCTTCTTTTACTTTATCATTAGTTTCTGTATATTTTAATTCTGCTTGTTTTGGCTTTAAACTATTTAACCTATCAAAATTGATTAATCCAGCATTATTTAAAGCCATTATGAATGCTATAAAAATCATAATTATAAATAATATTATAATTAAATAAGTAAACTTTCTTTTATTATTTGCTTTTTCCTCTCTTTGTTCTTTTTTTATCATTTTTACACCTCTTTCTATTTACAATACTAATTGATTGTAGTACAAGAAAAATATTACATATTTTTCTTTTTCTTTTTCCTTATTCTATTATTGTTTTATTAAATAAACCTTAAATTAATTATTTTTTGATTAATGATTTACCAGTCATTTCTTCTGGGATTGGTAATCCCAATAATTCTAACATTGTTGGAGCAACATCAGCTAGTATTCCATCGTTTAATTCAAGACCTTCTTTAGTAATTATACAAGGTACTGGATTAGTTGTATGTGAAGTAACTGGTTTATGATTCTCATCCCACATTACATCACAATTACCATGATCAGCAATTATTATTAATACTCCACCTAATTCTTTAACTACTTTATCATAAAACTTAGCTAAGCAACTATCCATGTCTTCAACTGCTTCTACAGCAGCTTCATATACTCCAGTATGTCCTACCATATCTCCATTAGCTAAATTCATAATTGTAACATCATAATTAGCTACTTCTGCTAAGAAACTATCACGTACTTTATAAACACTCATTTCTGGTTGTAAATCATAAGTAGCAACTTTAGGTGATGGAATAAGTATCTTTTTCATATCATCATATTCTACTTCTTTCCCACCATCAAAGAAGAATGTTACATGAGGGTATTTTTCTGTCTCAGCTATTCTTAATTGACTTAAGTGATTATTATGTAAATAATCTACTAAAATATTTTTTAAATCTAAATCATTAAAAGCATGTGGACAAAGTACTGTTTCAGTTACTGGATACATTGTTAATACTTTTAAATTATTAAAATGCTTTACTTCTAATTCTTTTTCATTAGCGTCTTTCTCATAAGCAGTTGGATTAGTCCATAGAGTAAACATTTCTCTTAAACGATCTTTTCTAAAATTAAAAGCAATTACTCCATCATTATCACTTAATGGTTTAGAATCAATAATACCCGGTATTACAAATTCATCATACTTTTCATTTTTATAATTCTCTTCAATTAAATCTTTATAATTACTATATACTGGTCCTTTACCATAAACAATCGCATCATAAGCAAGTTTTAATCTATCAAAATTATTATCTCTATCCATAGCATAATATCTACCAGAAATAGTATTTATTTTACCTAGATTTAATTCTTTCATTTTTTTATCTAATTGATTTAAATAAGTCAAAGCACTTTGTTCATAAGTATCTCTTCCATCTAGACAAATATCAAAGTAAACTTCTTTTATATTTTCTTTTTTACACATTTCAAGTAAAGCTAATGCATGATTTATATGAGAATGTACTCCTCCATCAGATAATAGTCCAAATATATGTAAAGTAGAATCATTACTCTTTACATGATTTAACACTTCAAGTATTTCTTTATTATCAAAAAAATCACCTTTTTCAATAGAAGCAGTTATTGTCTCTAGAGGTTGCATTGCAACTCTACCTGATCCAATATTCATATGACCTACTTCACTAGTACCCATTTGTCCTTCTGGAAGTCCTACATATGGTCCACTAGCTTGTAATATTGAATGAGGATATTTATTCATTAACATATCAAAAGTTGGTTTCTTAGCATTCTTAAAAGCATTTCCATCAGACTCTTCACGAACACCACAACCATCTAATATACATAACACTAAAGGTTTATTCATTATATTCCTCCTAACTATTTAATTATACCACAAAAAAAGAAGATAATTCTTCTTTTTAACAACTATTTTTTTGACAAGAAGTACTCTCTTCCTCTAAACATTTCATTAAACAAGTAAACTTTTTATAAGCATAATTTTTAATTTTTTTAGTTAACTTACTATATGGATCTTTTAATTCATCACTAATACCAGTTTCTAATTGAATAGCTTTTCCATTAGCAATAGCTACTACATTAGGAGCATAAATTCTTTTTTCTCCGGCACTTATTTCTTCTTCATTTTCATTAGTTAAAGTATAATCTGCTAAAACTTCATCTAATAATTCAACTAGTTTCATATAACTTTCAGTACCTTCTTTGGTAGTAGTAATTTCTCCATCTTCTCCTATTTCTCTAGTATCTCTAATGTTTAAAACATCTACATAGTAAATAGTATCTACATTCTTATCTTCTGCTGCATGAATTAATTCTTCAAGTACACTTCTACACCAAGGACATTCAGCAAAACCAAAATAAACAATAAAAGTTTCTTTCTTGTTAATCTTTTCTACTATTTCATCTGCAGTTGCATATATAAATGGATTATCTTTAGAAATTGATAACTCCCTATTTTCTTTCTTAGTATGTTCATTAACTACTCCATTGATGCTTTCATATTCTTCTTTAAATTTCATTGCATCAGTTTCTTCTTTTTCACAACCTACTACTAAGATACTTAAAACTAATATTAATAGTATTGAAATTATTTTTTTCATTTTTATCACCACATTTAAAATTATACTATTTATTAATAATAATAGCAATTTATATATACCATAATTTTTGATTATTCTTTCTAACTTCTGTAATTATTCCTCCACCTAAACATAAATCATCTTTATATAAAACACAAGCTTGTCCAGGAGTTACTCTTTTAATACCTGAATATTTTACTAACATTTTATTATCTTCTAGATACTCTAATTCTACAGATACATCTTCCATTCTGTATCTAAACTTAGCAGTACATTTAGTAACTTTTTCATCGCCCAAGTAATTAACATTTTCAATCAAACAAGAATCAGATATTAAATAATCATTATCATCTCCTATACAAATATATAGAATATTTTTTTCAATATCTTTTCCTACTACAAACATTCTATCAGTAGTACCACCAATATCTAATCCTCTTCTTTGACCAATTGTATAATACATTAATCCTTTATGTTTACCAATTACTTTATTAGTATCAATATCTACTACATCTCCAGGTAATTGTTTTGCATTTTCCTTTATATAGTCATTAAAAGTTCCCTTAATAAAGCAAACATCAAATGAGTCTTTTTTGTTCGCATTAATTAATTTATGATCACTAGCTATTTCTCTTACTTTATCTTTAGACATTCCTTCTAATGGAAAAATAATTTTATCAAGCTTTTCTTTAGGTAAATCATATAAGAAATATGACTGATCTTTTAATAAATTTTTACTTCTGTATAAATTATTATCTTCTATCTTTGCATAATGACCTGTCGCAATATATTGACAATTATATTTATCCATATTATCAAATAAAAATTTAAATTTACATTTTCTATTACAAATAACACATGGATTAGGAGTTAATCCTTTAGAGTAATCCCCTAAGAATTTATCAATTACATCTTTTTTAAATTCTTTTCTATAATCTACTGTATGATGTTCAATACCTAGTTTTTCCGCAACCATTTTAGCATCACTATCATCAAAGTCTTCTAAAAATCTAAAAGTAATTCCTACTACTTCATAACCCGCTTCTTGAAGAAAAATAATCGCAGTACTACTATCTACTCCACCACTCATTCCAAGCAAAACTCTTTTCATAAAGGCCTCCTCCCACTTATTAATTATACCATTACTTTAATTATTAAACAATTATATGTATGTTTACATAATATTTATACATACTAATATTGGAGGTAATTATGGATAATAATATAAACGCTTTGAATGAAATTAATAAAGGCTGTCTAATGGGAATAGAATCATTAGAAATAATCTTAAAGAAAATAGAAGAACCTACTTTTAAAGAATTATTAGAAAAACAAATTAATGAATATCAAGATATTTCTATTAGAACAGATGAATTATATCGTGAATATACTAATAAAGATATTGATAAGACTACTACTATGGAAAAAGCTATGCTTTGGACAGGAATTGAGAAAGACACATTATTAGATACCAGTATTACTAATATAGCTGATTTATTAATTAGAGGTACTAATATGGGAATAGTTGAAGGTAGAAAGATATTGAATAATAAAACACTTGATAAAAAAGTTCATAAATTATGTAAAGAATATGAAAAGATGCAAGAAAAATATTTAGATAAATTAAAAGAATATTTATAAAAAAATAGTTCATTTGAACTATTTTTTATATTCCCAAAAACCAAGTTTACCTTTTACATAGATTGGATTTATTTTTTTGATATTTTCTAATTTAAATGAATATTCTTTTTCTTTTTTATTAATAGCTCCTTTATAAACTAATTTATCTTTATTTTTTAATTCTTCCTTTAATTCATTATTTACTAATAGACAATCCGTTAAAGTACATTTTCCAATAATACAACCTGTAGGATAATCTAAATTTAAATATTCAAATCTTTTTATTGCTTCTTTATCAACACCTAATCCAGCATGTATTAAAAATTCTCCACGAAAGGTAGTTTTCCAAGTTCTAAACTCATATTCTTTATAACCATTAACTATTAAACTAGCCCATGGTTGCTTTATAGTTAATACCTTCATAGTTCCTCCAAATATACAATAAAATTATATCATGATATAATTATTTTGTGAGGGATAATTATGTATTACATTCAAAAGAATATTAATAAATTAAATACTACTGGTAGTACTTTCTTTTTAGATCCTAAAGAATTAATGGAAATAAAATCTAAATTAAAAAAGAATGAATATTCTATTTATTATCCATATAAAGATAGTGAAAAAGTTATTCTATATAAGAATAATGAACCTGAAGTATTACTCTATGAAATAAAAATAAAAGTACCTGTAAGACATCAAGATATACTAGGTAGTATTTATTCTTTAGGTATCGATAAAGAACTATTTGGGGATATTTTAATAATTGATAATCACTATTATGTATATATTCTTCCACTAGTTAGAAATTATTTTGAATCAAATTTTTTAATGGTAAGAAACTCTCACATTGAATTAAAAGAAATAGATATTAATATATTTAAAGATTATGAAAGATCTTATGAAAAATTAGAATTCATTGTTTCAAGCAATCGAATTGATACAGTAGTCTCAACTATTTGTCATATTAATCGTAATAATATTTCTACAATGATTAAAAAAAGAGAAATTCTTCTAAATCATGATTATTTAAAGAATTCCTCTTATAAATTAAAAGATAATGATACTTTTAGTATTAAACGAATTGGTAAATTTAAATATAATGGTATTATTAAAAATACTAAAAGTGATCACTTAATAATTGAAGTATTAAAATACTTATAATTATTTATATCTAATGTCTATATCTACTAGATTATCATCAATACCTGATACTTTTCCATCTTCACATATTTGCCATACTTTATATTTACCTGGATAATCAGTTTCATCTACGTAATGAGCTAACCAAACCTTTTCTTCAATAGGAAACCAAATATCTTCTAAATAGCTTTTTGAAGAATAAATCATACCAGTATAGCCCTTCTTTTCAACTGTTTCAGTAAAAGCTTTAGCTACTTCTGTTAAGTTATAAAAACTAAGTTTATAATCTTGGTAATTATTCCAGTTTTCCCAGTCAAATACGATTTCTAAATCAACATCGTATTTTTTTATTTGTGATAAAACCCATTTTGCTTCTTTAATAGCTTCTTCACGAGAATTAGCTTTAGAATAGAAATAAACACCTACTGGTATTCCTACTTCATTAAACCCTTTGATATTTCTTTCAAACTTTTCATCTAAAACAAAATTACCTTCAATATCATCTCTTCTACCTACTCGTATATAAGCAAATTCAACTTTACTTTTCTTTAATTTTTTATAGTTTAAATTGCCTTGCCAATGTGATACATCTATGCCTATTTGAGTATCTTTATTTTTATACTTTTCTACAATATCAGAATAAGATGTATAATTAGTAAATTTATAAGTATCAGAAGTTCTATTATTAGTACTAGTATTTTTTCTTTTCTCATTAACAACTAATGTAAATGGATGCTTAGTAGTATTACCAGAAGAATCTTTTCCTTCTAAATATACTTTGTATTCACCCACTTCATCTAAATTATAATCACCTGTCACTTTACATTTAGGTTTATTATCATAATTATCTCCACAGAAAAATGATTTATCTAATTCATTTTTACTAGTACCTACAGTTACTGTTTTAATTCCCGGATAAGCTACTACAGGAGCTATATTATCTACTACTTCTATTGTAACAGCATATGGAACTTTTATATGACTATCAGTAATATATTTAAATTCTATTTCTTGAGTACCTATCTTACTAGTATCAATTTTAGGATTATCAATTAATTCTCCATTAATACTCTTAATTATATTATCAAGTCTTAAATCTTCAAATACTAATACATTATTAGTATATAATTCTACTTTTTTAACAGCAAATTTTACTCGTAAATGACGATATAAATTTATACCAAAAATAAGTACTATAATTATTAAAATAATCTTAAGTTGTTTCTTTAACCTTTTCTTCTTCATAATAATTCTCTCCAATACCATTATAGCAAAAAAGATCGTTTTATACGATCTTTTAATTATAAAACCAATTTCAGTTTAAGCTGAGGGAAATCCGATGCGGAAAGCTGGCGAAACACCACTAGCAATACTAGAACCGTTCCTGCTCCAGCTACCACGGCTGTACACAATGTAGAAAGGGCTGCTGATGTTTAAGTAAGAATCAGCCGAGCGCAGCCACCACCAATCATTTGATCCGTTATACTGTTTAATTGCTCCTGAGTAACTACTTGTTGTGATATTTTGTGAACTATAATAATCTAATTGCCTTGTATTATTATATGCTGTATCATAGTAATCTATTCCATCATTTATATCTCCGTCTACATCTTCCCATACTTCATGTGTTGATAACAAATATAGTTTATCTATTGATGTGAAGTTTGTCTCTCCTGATGTATTTCCATGACTTGATACTACTGTTGTATTGATTATTCCGTTCCTTAGTTCCTCTGGCAATGCATTATATATATCACTATTTACATATGTTCTCATCTCACTTGCTGGCCATCCCCCTATATTTCCATTTCCTGTTGTTGTTACACTTGAGTCATATGGATTCATTCTATGTGTTGTGATTATATCTGCAAATTCTAATACAAAGCCACATGCCGTTTGTGAGAAGTCTGTTGTACTACATTCACTTGGTGTTGATTTATTTGCTATACGAAGTGTATGTGACCCAAATGTTCCCATATCTACTGTCTTTGTATCTCCTACATTGTAGTTACTTGTATTTCCTGCTTTTACTGCAGCTACTATAGTGGCAAAATCGTCATCTGCAAATGATACTGGGTGTGGATGTGCTACTTCTATCTCGCTTCCATCTGCTTGTGTATAAGTTACTGTGAATTCTATATTAAATGTTTGATCCTCTGTTGGATAGTTTGTTTTATCTTCATTTTCTATATAACTAAATCTTACTTTTAAAGTCTCTGTTGTTCCTTGTTTTAATTCTTGTTTATCTTCTAATTCTACTCCATCACTATATGTAACAGTGTATTCTAAATACTTTGCTTGTGCTGT
>CADBCT010000037.1:9060-19180 GCA_902793315.1 uncultured Erysipelotrichaceae bacterium | reverse complement strand
GATGTTATTTTAGAAAATGGTATTCTAGGTAGAGCAGCAGTACCATCTGGAGCTTCTACTGGAGAAAGAGAAGCTTTAGAACTTAGAGATGGTGATAAATCTCGTTTTATGGGTAAAGGAGTATTAAAAGCTGTTGAAAATGTTAATGGACCATTAAGAGATTTAGTAATTGGTATGGATGCAGCTAATCAAAAAGAATTAGACTATGCAATGATTGAATTAGATGGTACTGAAACTAAATCTAAATTTGGAGCTAATGCTATATTGGGGATTAGTATGGCTGCTATGAAAGCTAGTGCAATAGAAGCAGGATTACCTCTATATAGATATATTGGAGATGGGGATATTTTACCTAAGCCAATGATGAATATTATTAATGGAGGAGCTCATGCTGATAATAAATTAGATTTCCAAGAGTTTATGATTATTCCACAAAGAGATACTCTACGTGAAAGAGTTAGAGTAGGTGCTGAAGTATTCCATAATTTAAAGAAAGTATTAAATGAAAAAGGACTTGCTACTGGAGTTGGAGATGAAGGAGGATTTGCTCCTGATCTACAATCTAATAGTGAAGGCTTTGACCTAATTATGGAAGCTATTAAAAAAGCTGGATATGAGCCAGGAAAAGATGTTTGTATGGGTATTGATGTAGCTGCTTCAGAGTTCTATAAAGATGGTAAATATGAACTAGTAGGAGAAGGAAGAAGTCTTACTACTGATGAATTGATTGATTTCTTTGAAGAATTAGTTAATAAATATCCAATTATTTCTATTGAAGACCCAGTAGATGAAAATGATTGGGAAGGATTTAGAAAGATTACTGAAAGAATTGGGGATAGAATTCAATTAGTAGGAGATGACTTATTTGTTACTAATAAGAAATGCCTTCAAATGGGTATTGATAATCATGCTGGTAACGCAATTCTATTAAAAGTTAATCAAATTGGTACTATTACTGAGACATTAGAAACAATAGAACTTGCTAGAAGTAATGGTTATGCTACTATTATTTCTCATAGATCTGGAGAAACAGAAGATACTACAATTGCTGATTTAGCAGTAGGATTAAATTTAGGACAAATAAAGACAGGTTCTATGTCTAGAACAGATAGAGTATGTAAATATAATCAATTATTAAGAATAGAAGAAGAGCTATCAAGATAGCTCTTCTTTACTTTTTAAGCATTTTATGATATAATATGTTAACTATTGAGGGGGAAATAGGATGATTAACAATATTAGATTAGGAAATGTTGGAATAGTCGAAACAGGTATTTCATATGGTAATATGAATACTGCGGCTAGATTTTATCCTGAAGGTACCAGTGCTGAAGAAAGACAAAGAATCTTTATGGAAAGACGAATGAAAGTCGGAGAAGACTTTGGATTTGATGGGCATAAGATGTTTATGGCTGATCAAACAGATAAGTGTGGTACTTGGTTTGAAATTGATGAAGATTATGTAGAAGCTAATCCTAATGGATGGTCAGATATATCTGAAGATATTTTAGTAATTACTGATCGAGTTCCAGGGGTTGTCATAGGACATCCAGTAGCTGATTGTCCTGTAGTTATGGCTTTTGATAGAGTTAGAAGAATTGCTGCTATCGGACACTGCAGTGCTGACTTAGTAGATAAAAAGATGCCTATGTCTGTTGTAGAAGCATTATATGAATCATACCATTCTCGTGATCAAGATATCGCTGCTTATGTATCTATGTGTGCCGGAAATAGTTGGACATATGATAGTTATCCTAAGTGGGCTACAGATGAAAGAATGTGGGAAGAAGCAATTACTTTAGATAAAAATGGCCTATATCATATAGACTTAAAGAAAGTTGTAAGACAACAATTACTAGATAGAAATATTAGTAAAATAATAATGAGTCCAATCGATACTATCACTGATCCAGAATATTATTCAAATAGTGCAGCATTTAATGGTAATAGTGCTAAGAGTGGACGTAACTTTGCAGGAACTTTCTTTGTAGACAAAGAAAAAGGTCCACATGAAAAAGTATTATATAGAAGTAGATAATAAAAAGGAGTTTTTAATAAACTCTTTTTTTAGTAAAATAACTGTTAAGATGTTTGACAATAATATGAATAATTAGATATGATTGAATTAGATTGAAATATAGTACAAAATATGTTATAATACATGCCTAAATAGGGGGGATACTATGACAAAAGATGAATTAATAGCTCTAAAAAAAGAAATAGCATCTTTAAGTGAGTTAGATGAAAAAGAAAGAAACTTATATTTAAGAGGTTTGGCCAACGGAGATATACAAGGTCCACCAGTAGGATACTCCAGCATTGATAAACCATGGTTAAACAACTATACAGAAGATGAAATACAATTTGATATACCTAAAAAATCAATTTATTCATTTATGAAGGAAATGACAAAAGATTTTGATGATTTAGATGCTTTAGGCTATTTTAATGTAAATATAACTTTTAAAGAATTTAAAGAAAAAGTTGAAGAAGTTAAAAAATCTCTAGTAGAGGTGGGGGTAAAACAAGGAGATATTGTTTCGGTTTGCCTTCCTAATATGCCTGAGGTTGGGTATATATTTTATGCGTTAAACGATCTTGGGGCAGTTGCTAATATGTTAGATCCTAGAACTAATAAATCAACACAAGAAAGCAACGTTAATGATGCAAAATCTGATTTGGTTATTACTTTAGATTCAGTTGCTGATAGTTTCATTGGTACTAATGCAAAGCAAATTGTTTCAATATCTGCATTAAATAGTCTTTCTATTTTTTTACAAAGCATAATAAAAATTTTTGACAAATCAATGAATATCAAATTACCAAATGATAGTAGAATAATTAATTATCCTGACTTTATAAGGTTAGGTAAAGGAAAGAAAAATGTTCCTTCTGCTGCTTATATAGAAAATTCACCTGCTGTTATTGCATATACTGGTGGTACTACTGGTGCACCTAAAGGGGTGGTTGTTACAAATGAAGCATTTAATGCTATGATTATAGAGAATAAAGCAGTTCACTATGATGCTGATCCTAAAGATAATGCGCTTGGTATGGCTCCACCTTGGACATACTATGGATTAAGTAATAGTTTTAATGCTTATTTATGCTTAGGGGTTAAAATAGAATTACTTCCTAGATTCGGTCCAGACGATTTAGGGAAATTAATTTTAAAGCATAAAGCTAACCATGTTGAGACAGTACCATCAGCCTTAATTGGATTGATGAATGAGCCAAAGATAAAAAATAAAGATTTAAGTTATATTAGAACAATAATAGTTGGTGCTGATAAATTATCTGAAAAAACAGAAAAAGAAATTAATCAGTTTTTGACTAAACACAACTCAAGTGCTGAAGTTACCAAAGGTTATGGTATGACTGAAGTTTGCGCTGCTGCAGCATATACGCTTGGAAATACGAATTCATTAAGTACGGTAGGAATTCCTTTGCTATTAGAGAACATATCTGTTTTTGCTATAGATGATTTTGATAAGGAATTATTAACTGGTGAGCGTGGAGAAGTTTGCATAAAAGGTCCAAAAAGTATGGTGGGATACTTTGGTAGCTTTGAAAATCAAACTAATCAAGTACTTAAAACGCATTCTGATGGTAGTGTGTGGGCTCATACCGGTGATATTGGACATATGGACAAAGATGGGAAATTATATATTGATGGTAGAATTAAGAGAATGTTTGTAAAGAATGGGTTTAAAATATTTCCAGGAGAAATAGAAACTCAAATTTTAAAACATCCAGATATAGAGCAAGCTGCAGTTATTGGAGTAGATGATGAAAGTTATGGTTATATAACAATTGGATATATAGTTCCATCAAAAGAAACCATAAAAGACGAATCAGAACTGATTGCTGAAGTAAATAATACATTGACGAAGTCTTTATATGATTATGAAATTCCAGACTCAATAAATATAATTAATCAATTACCATTAACCCAAATGAATAAAATAGATTATCGAAAATTACAAGAGATATATAGCAAATCTCAAAAACAATATTCGAGAAAAAAATAAAAAACAAAAAAGCAAATTTTTGTTTTTTTTTATTTATAAATATAGTATAATTAAGAAAATAGAGGGGTGTTGTAAATGCAAACCTATTTTTTGCTGTTTTTTTGTTTTGCAATCAACTCTTTAGTGGCACTAGTTTTCTTTAGTAAGAAACGATTACCATTATTTGAAAACAAAATATATTCATATTTAATATTTTCAAATTTATTTTGTATAATAATGGAAATTTTGTGTAATTTATCTGCTAGTGGGTTGCTAATATCATTTAGACAAATTATAGTTAGAGTTTTTTTGATTGGATTAATGTTTTATGGTACTTTTTTAACTATATATACTATAATCGTTGCAGTTGAAGAAGAGAACAAAAACTCACTAATAAGAAAATCTCTTTTGATTGGTAATTCTATTCTTTGTTTACCAATTTTAGTGTTGAAAGTTGATTTCTTGAAGTATAAAGATATTCCTTATGCATCAGGGAATGCTATTAGTTACATGATTATGGTATTAAGTTGCTATATGGTGATAGCTATAATATTGTTAATTATAAAGAAAAAATTGTTTAAGAAAAAATTTATTCCTGTTTTAATATACATTATTTTAATGGCTAGTTCGATTGTAATTAATAAATTAGATCCTACAATAGCT
This sequence comes from uncultured Erysipelotrichaceae bacterium, assembly GCA_902793315.1. GTDB lineage: Bacteria > Bacillota_I > Bacilli_A > RF39 > UBA660 > UBA3789. Next base: position 14,507 of record CADBCT010000037.1, on the reverse strand, counting down.
GTTATAAATTGTATTGAAACATCTGTTGTTTTGCTTATGTACTTCACAATCGAAAATCCGGATGTTAAAATGTTACAACAAGTAGAAGCTGCTAAAGAAGCTGCTGAACATGCTAATCAAGCTAAGAGTGATTTCTTGAGTAGTATGTCTCATGAAATTCGTACACCGTTAAATGCTATTATAGGATTTAGTGATGATATAAGTAATTATAATGGTGATTTGCCCAAACAGATTATGGAAGATGCTCATGATATATCATCTTCTGCAGATACTTTATTAGAAATAGTAGGTAACTTATTAGATATATCTAAAATAGAAAGTAATGAAATGGAAGTATCAGAAGTTCCATATAATTTTAAATCTGAAATAGAAGGTTTAGCTAGAGCCAATGTAAGTAAATTAGAAAAGAAACCAATTGATTATCAATTGAGAATTTCTGGAGATATACCAGATGAATTAATTGGTGATAAAACACATATTAAAGAAATAGTTAATAATTTACTTACTAATGCTATTAAATATACTGATAAAGGAACAATTATTTTAACTGCTAAATGTGCATTTGACCAAGATAATATATGTAATTTAATTATTTTTGTTGAGGATACTGGAAAAGGGATTTCTGAAGAAAACCAAGCTAAACTATTTAATAAATTTGAGAGATTAGATGCAGAAAAAAATAGTGCTAATCAAGGTACTGGATTAGGACTTGCAATAACAAAGCAGTTGATTGATATGCTAGGTGGAAAAATCAGTGTACAAAGTACCGTAGGAGAAGGATCTTTATTCGCTGTTCAAATACCACAAAAGATAAGCAGAAGAAGCAATGATAATGAATTCAAAAATATTACTATTTATGACGGAAATAAAGAAAATAATGACGAAGTAAATAAGCTTGAATTGATTGATGATGAAGCAGAAAAAGAAAATACTAAAAGTGTTGCGGAATTAATAAAAGAACAGGAAGCAAAAGAAGATGAGGAGAAAAAGCAAGAAATACTTCGTAGAAGAAAAGAACTATTAGCTAAAAGAGAACAAGCTAATAAAGGTGAAGAAAAAGTAGAAGAACCTAAAACTGAAAATAAAGAATCTTCTGCAGGCGATGATTATTCTTCAAAAACTGTATTAATAGTAGATGATAACAAATTAAATATAAAAGTTGCAGAGAGAGCTCTATCTCACTATAAACCTAAAACAGAGGGAGCTTTATCAGGACAAGAATGTATAGATAAAGTTAATGAAAATCACTATGATTTAATCTTTATGGATATTATGATGCCTGGATTAAGTGGAGATGAAACGCTAGCAAAACTAAAAGAGATGTCTGATTTTCATATTCCAGTTGTTGCTTTAACTGCTGATGCTGTTGCAGGAGCAAGAGAAAAATATCTAAATTTAGGATTTAGTGATTATGTTGCAAAACCTTTTAAAGTTGAACAGATGAAGGGCATTCTTGATAAGTTTTGTAAATAGTAAATTAACAGTAAAAAAAACAAACAAAAACAACTAATATATAGTTGTTTTTTTTCTTTAAATATTATAAAATTAATATATGTAAGATAGGATATTATGGGATTAAGATATGAAAAGGGAGTGTAATTAATGGTTATAGGTTCAGCGTTCGGAATTGTTTCGTTAGCATACTGTATTCTTATGGTAATTGTATATTTTTACAAAAGAAAAGCCAATAAGACTAAGGGGTTAACGAATTTATTTTATGGATTATTATTAATATGGGCTATTATTGTTGGAATAATTGAAATTATTTGTATTTGGGCAATAGATGCTATGCATAATCCACAGTTAGTAGTATACTAGAATTCGTCGTTATTTAGGAGTATTCGTTATTGCATTTGACTCAATAGTATACTTAATTACATTGTTTGCACCAATCGAGTATAATGCTATTATTATTCCACATTGGATATTATTCAGAGGACCTGCATTATATCCTGTTTATATTTTAGGTATAATTGTTTGTATTTTCTCTTCTTATTTGATTTGGAGATATCGTACAACAAACCCAAAAGAATTAACTATTCCAGCTGCATATTTTGGTATAACATTTATTATATTTGCCTTAATAGAAGTTGTATTCTTCGATAATGGTATTAATTATATCTATACACTTATTGCATACTTTATGATTGGTACATTCTTTACAATTGAAAGTCAGGATACTAAATTATTAAAAGATGCTGAAGAAAGTAGAGAAAGTGCTGAAGTTGCCAACCAAGCAAAAAGTAATTTCTTAGCTAGTATTTCACATGCTATTAGAACACCAATGAATACTGTATTAGGTTTTTCTCAATCTTTACTAGAAGAAAGAGAATTAACTGAAGAAAAGGTAAAGAAAGATGTTCAAGATATTAAGGAAGCATCTACTAATTTATTGGAATTAATAAATAATATTTTAGATATATCAAGAATTGAATCAGGCAAAGAAGAAATTGAATCAAAAGATTATAAGATTGAAGAACTATTAAGAGAAATAAATAGTTTAATAATTTCTAAAATATCTAGAGATCAAATAGATTTTAAAATTAATGTTGATAGTAATATTCCTATTTCATATAAGGGAGATTCAGATAAGATATATAAAATTATTGTTAATGTATTATTAAATGCTATTCAAAATACTAACTATGGTAATGTTTCATTAGATGTTGGTGGAGCATATGTTGGTTCAGTATTTAAATTAAGTCTTATTGTATCAAATTCTGGTCATTTAATGACTGAAGAGGATTTTAATAAGGATTTTGATGAATTTTCTGAGGAAAATAATTCACAAGGTACAAATAAAGAAAAACTTGGATTAATAGTTGCTAAAAGATTAATTGATTTAATGGGAGGAACCATTGATTTCAGAAATGAGACAGGTAAAGGTACAAGATATATTATCAGTTTAGATCAAGAAGTTGTTGATGATATGAAGATTGGAGCAATCTTTATCGAAAGCGTAGGAGCTAGTGAAGAAACGCCATTAGATTTAACTGGTTTAAAGGTTTTACTAGTTGATGATAATAATGTAAATATAAAAATTGCTACTAGACTATTAAAACAGTTTAATTTAGACGTAGATACAGCTTCCAATGGTCAAGAGTGTATTGACTTAGTTAAGACTGGTTCTTATGACATGATTTTCTTAGATCATTTAATGCCAGGTATGGATGGAGTAGAGGCAGTTCACATCTTAAGAGAAAACGGAAGTGAAATGCCAATTATAGCTTTGACTGCAAATTCTTATTCAGGATCTCGTGAAAAATATATTGAAGAAGGATTTACTGATTACTTGCCAAAGCCATTCCAATATAAAGACTTAAATAAAATACTTAGAAGGTACACAGGACAATAGGAAGGGGTGATTTGGATGAGTTTTATAGCAAATTTAGTACATGCATCTGATGGTATTATTGCAAGTATATTATATTTATTTATATGTTTAGTTACAATAATGTGGTTACTAGTTGTTTATTTTAATAAAAAGAGAAAAAATTCAATTAGAGCATTATTCTTTAAAATAATACTTTTTACAATTATTACATTATTGGTTACTAATGCAGTAGTTGTATTCTTCCTTAATGAAGGTATAGATGGTATTATATTTAGAATAATTTATGCAATACATTGGGAATGCTTTATCTGGTGGTTTGGTACATATAGAGTTTATAATTTGTTATTCTTATCAGGTGATGGAGAAGAAGAATGGCCAAAAGAAGGTGGCTTTAAAAAGTTATATACAGGATTACCTGTGTCTAAGAAAATTCTTTGGAATGATATTGTTAAATATATTGCAATGGTAATTTATTTATTCTTACCATTCTCTATGTTGGATATAAACAATTTGAATTTTATTCAAGGTATAAATACATATTTCGTAGTTGCATACATGTTTGCTTCTGGAGGAATATCATTATTTGAAACGTTAGTAGTATACAAGAAAGAAACAACATTTAATAAATTGTCTGTTGTGTTTGTTTATGCAGTAATGTTTGTGGCAATTGTATGTCAATATTTTGTTAGAGAAACAACAGTATATTGTTTATGTGCAGCAATTCAAGTTTATTTCTTATATTTCATGGTTGAAAACCCTGATATTAGATTAAGAAAAGAAATTGAAGATTTAAAAACAGGTATTGAAAAATCTAATAAAGCTAAAACAGATTTCTTATCAAACATGTCACATGAGATTAGAACACCTATGAATGCAATTGTAGGATTTAGTGATTCATTATTAACAAATACTAATTTTGATCCAAAAGCAGCTAGAGTAGATATTGAAAACATATATACTGCTGGTAATAACTTAGTTGATATTATTAATAATATTTTAGATATTTCAAAGATTGAATCAGAACAAAATACAATTAATGCTAAAAATTGTAATTTAGATAAACTTGTAAAGGAATTAGCAAGCGTAATTAAATCTCGTTTAGGTAAAAAACCAGTAGAATTTATTACTGAATTAGATGAGCATATTCCATCAGTAATTTGGGGAGATTCTACAAAGATTTATCAGATATTATTGAATATTGCTAACAATTCAGTTAAATATACTGAAGTTGGAAAGATTAAGTTATCTTGTATTCCAGAAACTTTAGATAATAAACAAGTATTATTACATTTTAAGATTTCTGATACAGGTTATGGTATTAAGAAAGAGGATTATGACAAAGTATTTAAAAAGTATTCTAGATTAGATGACGCAACAGATAATGACATTGAGGGTACTGGATTAGGATTAGTAATAACTAAACAGTTTGTTGAACTAATGGGTGGAAAAATTTGGTTTTCAAGTGATTTTGAAGTAGGAACTACTTTCTTCATTGATATACCATTTAAAGTAATAGATGATACCCCAATTGGTGTTCAAAAAGAGGTTACATCAGAAAAAACTAAAGATGGATATATAAGACATTTAGATTGTTCAGATTATACAATTTTAATAGTTGATGATAATGAAACTAATTTGAAGGTTGCTACTAGATTATTAAGCAAATACAATTTTAAAATTGAAAGTGCTAAAAACGGAAAAGATTGTGTATACAAATTTAAGTATGGTAATCATTATGATTTAATATTACTTGATGATATGATGCCAGAGATGGATGGTGTTGATACAGTTAAAATCATTAAAAAGCTTGATGCATTTGATATTCCACCAATTGTTGCATTTACAGCTAATGCAATGACTGGAATGGGTGAAAAATATTTAGAAGCAGGATTTGATTATTATTTACCAATGCCAGTTAGTGTACAAGAATTAGATGAGTTAGTAACAACTTATTTTGGAGAAAAAGTTAAAACATATGTTGAGGACAAAGAAAACTTTGTTAATAATGGGACTACTGAAGAAACACCAGCTGAGGAAAAGAAAGAGGAAACAACTGAGAAACCTGAAGAGAAAGAAGAAGTAAAAGAAGAAAAAACTTCTGAAGAAGCATCAG
>CADBCT010000037.1:0-9013 GCA_902793315.1 uncultured Erysipelotrichaceae bacterium | reverse complement strand
GAAAGAGGAATCAACTGAGAAAGTTGAAGAAAAGGAAGAAGTAAAAGAAGAGAAGACTTCTGAAGAAACACCAGCTGAGGAAAAGAAAGAGGAAACAACAGAGAAACCTGAAGAAAAAGAAGAAGTAAAAGAAGAAAAGACTTCTGAAGAAACACCAGCTGAGGAAAAGAAAGAGGAAACAACTGATAAACCTGAAGAGAAAGAAGAAGCAAAAGAAGAAAAAACTTCTGAAGAAACACCAACTGAGGAAAAGAAAGAAGAATCTGCTGATGAACCTGCAGGTGACTTAACTGCAGAGCAAGAAAAATTTCTTAGAGACAAAGGTGTAGATATGGATAAGTCATTAGAGTTCCTTATTGATATGGAAATGTATAATATGACTATTGGTGATTTCCTTGATACAATCGATGAGAAATGGAGTCATATTCAGCAATATAAGGAAGCAAATGATATGCCAAATTATGCGATCGAAGTTCATTCTTTGAAAAGTGACTGTAAGTACTTAGGATTTATGAAATTAGCTGATGTAAGTTATGAACATGAATTAAAAAGTAAAGAAAATGATTCAGAATTTGTTAATCAAAATTATGATAGATTAGTAAAAGAGTATGAAGCTACGATGGCAATTATCAAGGAATATGTTGATAAATATAACATAAAGAATCAATAAAAGGAGTAATAAAATACTCCTTTTTTTTGTAAAAAAAAACAGTTTGTAAACTGTTCTTTTATGTACTAAATTTATTTGCTCTTATATCAAATATTAAAGTAGTGTTTTTTGTATCAAAAATATTAATATATAAATTATTATTCTTTTCAGAAATACTAATATCTCCACTAGTAGTGATTGGCTTAGAAGCTAAAAGCTTAGCGTCATTATCAAATACATATATAGTATTACTATTTATAGTAACAATATGTGATGTATTGATATCTATATCACTATAAATACAATCTAAGACTATTTTACCATGTTTACTAATAACTCCATCTTTATTGTTTATTTTAATAATTCCATATTTGTTATTAATAGAAGTTAGTGGAATATCATCTAAAGTGATAGTAGTTTTATTCTTACTTACACTAAAGAGATTTACTTTTCCATTATCTTCGATTGGTATTAAGTCATCATTATCTATGATAAATTGACTAGAAGAAAACCTAGTTATTTTACAATTGCCTACACATTTATATTCCGTAATCGCATTTACATCTTTATATATAGCAATTGTATTGTCTGATTCAAGATATTTATAAGTTTCATTATAAGGGATGTCATTTAATCTTTTTAATTGTTGTTCATGCATTCTTTTGTAATTATGATTAACTGCTACTATTGTAATTATTATTACTATTATGTTTGCAATACCAATCATACTGACTATCAATTTATCAATAAATTTCATTTTAAAGCTATTGTTATTTTCTGTTTCATTCATATAACACTACCTCACTATCCTTTTTATCATAATAACATTATATCATAGATGATTAAATATGTAATGTTTTTTATAATAAATTTTATAATTATTGAAGTATTATTTCTAATATAATATTATTTGTTTGCAATATACTTAAAAATGTGCTAAAATAAGTGTTGTATTTACGGAGGGATTACAATGGAAGTATTATTATTAGTAGTTTCAATTTTATTAATAATTATTGTTTTATTACAAAGTGGTAAAGCAGATGGTGGACCTCAAATTATTTCTGGTGGTCAAAGTGAATTGTTTGCTAACAGAAAGGAAAGAGGATCAGAATTAGTTCTTACTAGAATTACTGCTACTTTAGCAGCTGCATTCTTCATCATTTGTTTAGTATCAATGTTTTTATAGAAATAAGTAGAGTACTTTAGTGCTCTTTTTTTTGTGTTTTTAGTAATTATATATTATAATTGAGTAGAAGGTGATACTGGTGAAGGATAACATTATAAATGTCTTAAAGAATACTGATAAAGCTGTTACTATTGATGAACTACAAGATTTATTGGAAATAAGTTCAGTAGAAGATGCTACAGAATTAAGTGAAGAATTAAGAAAATTAGAAGATGAGGCTATTATCTATCATACTAATAAAGATAAATATATGATGATTGAGAATAGTCATTTAAGAAAAGGAATAATGAGAGCTAATAAAAAAGGGTTTGGCTTTGTAGAAATAGATAATTTGGAAGATGATATCTATATTTCTCAAGATAATATGAACGGGGCTATTCATGATGATATTGTATTAGTAGAAATAACTAGTAAAATGAATCTAGATAGACTAGAAGGAAGAATTTTAAAGGTTTTAGAGAGAAGAACTAAGCAATATATAGGGCTTATTAATTTTGATAAAGATGGAAATGGTCATATTACTTTAGATGATAATAAAGTTAATTTAGAAATAGAAGTACCTAAAGGAAAGGCTATGAATGCTGTAGATGGTCATAAAGTAGTAGTTACCTTAGGTAAGAGAATAAATAATAGTAAATATGAAGGTGAAGTAACAGACATTATTGGTCATATTAATGATCCTGGAGTAGATATTTTATCTATTATTTATAAATATAGTTTTAATATTGATTTTCCTGAAGATGTAAAAAATGAAGTAGCTAAGATGCCTACAGAAGTTAGAGATATAGATTTAAGAGATCGTAGGGATTTACGTGATGAAGTTATTTTTACAATAGATGGTGATGATACTAAAGATATTGATGATGCTATTTCAATTAAAAAAATGAAAAATGGTCATTATGAATTGGGTGTTCATATAGCTGATGTTAGTTATTATGTTAAAGAAGGTAGTCCTTTAGATAATGAAGCAATGGAGAGAGGAACAAGTGTTTATTTAGTAGATAGAGTTATTCCAATGTTGCCTCATGAATTATCTAATGGTATTTGTTCATTAAACCCAAATGTTGATCGACTAGCTATTTCATGTGTTATGGAGTTTGATAATACAGGTAAGCAGTTAAAATATGAGATATTTCCAAGTATAATTAGATCACGTATTCAAATGACTTATAAGAAAGTAAATAGTATCTTAGAAGATAATGTTGTACCTGAAGGATATGAAGAATTTGCAGAAGATTTAAGATTAATGCAAGAATTAGCAGATATTCTTCGCAAAGCTAAAGTTAAGCGTGGTTATATTGACTTTGATGTTGATGAAGCTAAGATATTGGTTGATGAGAAATGTGTTCCAACCGATGTTGTTTTGAGATATCGTGGCAAAGGTGAAAAGTTAATTGAAGACTTTATGATTGCAGCTAACGAATGTGTCGCAACTCATATTTATTTTATGAATTTACCATTTGTATATCGTATTCATGAATATCCTAAAGAAGAAAAAATCAGAAGTTTCTTAGGGTTTGTAAGTAATTTAGGATATCATATTAATGGTAATATTAAAGATGTTAAGCCAACTACTATGCAAAAAATTCTTGAACAATTAAAAGATAAACCAGAGTATAAAATATTGTGTACTTTATTGCTTAGAAGTATGCAAAAAGCTGTTTATAAACCAGAAAATTTAGGTCATTATGGATTGGCTTCAAGTTGTTATACACACTTTACTTCGCCAATTAGAAGATATCCTGATACTACAGTACATAGATTATTACATACATATTTATTTGATGGTAAATTAGATATGGGTACCATTAAAAAATGGGAAGAAAGATTAGTTTATATTACTGAACATTCTTCAGAAAGAGAAAGAGCATCAATTGATTGTGAAAGAGAAGTAGAGGATATGAAGATGTCAGAATATATGGAAAAACACATTGGTGAAGAGTTTGAGGGTATGATTTCTTCAGTAACTAGCTTTGGGATGTTTGTTGAATTAGATAATTTAATTGAAGGATTAGTTCCAATTAAAGATATGGATGATTTCTTTCATTTTGATGAAGAAAGGATGACTTTAACAGGAGAAAAAAGCCATGTTAAATACTCTATAGGAGAAAGAGTTGTAGTTAAAGTAATAAGAGCTTCTAAAGAAGATAAAACAATAGATTTTGAGGTTTTAAGAAAGGTTGAGTAGTATGGCAAAGAAAAAAGTAAAATTAAAAAGAAAAGCTAAGGGGTTAATTTTATTTTTATTAATTGTTTTAATTGGATTAGGAGTATATAGTGCATCTTCTTATACTCAAGCTAAAAAGAAAGAAGAGCCTAAGAAAGAAGTAAAAAAAGAAGAAAAGCCAAAGGAGCCTAAAGAGTATAATCTTAGTGTCTTTATGGTAGGAGACGCTTTAATTCATAGTGCTGTTTATACTGATGCAAGAACTAGTGATGGAGGTTATGATTTTAAACCGATGCTAGAGAAGATAAAGCCTATTTCTTCTAAATATGACTTGGTTTATTATAATCAAGAAACTGTTTTGGGAGGTACTGAATTAGGACTTTCTAATTATCCAAGGTTTAATTCACCATATGAGGTAGGAGATGCTTTTATTGATGCAGGATTCAACTTAGTGTCGTTAGCTACTAATCATACAATGGATAAAAATGAACAAGGTGTAATTAATTCAGTTAATTATTGGAAAAAGCATAAAGATAAGGTAGTTTATTCTGGACAATGGATATCAGCAGAAGAAAGAGAAAAAGAGACTTCACAGATATATGAAAAGAATGGTATTAAATATGCATTCCTATCATATACTACTTGGACTAATGGACTAGAAACTCCAGTAGGTAAGGAGTACTTAAATAATGTTTATTCGGATGAAAAAGCCAAAGCGGATATAGCTAAAGTAAAAGATAAAGCAGATATTGTTATAGTTGCAATGCATTGGGGAACAGAGTATTATTTAGGTGCAGATAGGGATCAAGACCGAATTGCCAAGTTTTTAGCAGATCAAGGTGTTCAATTAATAATTGGAGCTCATCCTCATGTTGTTGAACCAGTTGAATATCTTAATGATGGTAAGACATTTGTTATTTATTCATTAGGTAATTTTATTTCTGACCAAGAAGGTAATGAAAGACTTACTGGACTTATGATGAGTTTGAATATTAAGAAAGTTGTAGATGTTGATGATAGTGTAACTGTTACTGTAGAAGATCCTCATGCTGAATTAATTTATACTAAGTCATACTACGGAGGAAAACGTAATTTTAAAGTTTATCCTTATCCACAATTGGATTATAATTTATTATCAAACAAAGATGCTTTATATGAAAAATATAAAAAAGTAGTAATGGAATTTTATCCTGATTTAAAATGGGGAGTTACTGGAGCGTGATATAATGGAAATTCTTAATAGAAAGGCAAAATTTGATTACTTTATTGAAGAAGAATTAGAGGCTGGTATAGTACTTACTGGTACAGAAATAAAATCTATTCGAGAAGGTAAGTGTAATATTAAAGACTGCTATGGAATAGTTAAAAATGGAGAAGTATTCTTACTTAATATGTACATAGCTCCATATAAAGAAGGTAATCTTTTTAATCATAGTGAAACTAGAAGTAGGAAATTATTACTTCACAAGAAAGAGATTAAAAAGGTTACTCAAGCAGTTAATGAGCAAGGATTAACTCTTGTACCACTAAAAGGTTATTTTAAAGAAAATAAGTTTAAAATTCTACTTGGTATTTGTCGTGGTAAAAAGAACTATGATAAGAGAGAGACAATTAAAGAGAGAGATATTAAAAGGAATGTTTTAAAAAATATTAAGAATTATAAATAAAAAGTAGATATAAAAATATCTACTTTTAGTTTGTGTTGACTTTTCTTAAAAACAAATTATAATAATTGCCAAGGAAGTGCAAAAATGAGTATTTTTAGAAAAAAAGAAGTTGATGAAGCAATTAATTCAGAAGAAAAAAATCCTGACTATCAACATATAGAAAGATTGGCATGGGATGTTTTACTTATATTAGGTAAAGCTAAAGGAGAAAGAGAAGAATTATCTTATATTCCAATAAATAAATATTATAGTGGTTATGGGTTATGTATAAGTTATTTTCGTGAAAAACATAGTGACTATAAACTAAAAATTGATTTTAATGGAAAAAGGGTATTTGATGATAATACTTTTGAAAGAGGAGCATGGGAAAAAGTTCTAGAAGAATTAAATGATGTTGCCTATATCATTAGTAATAAGGAAGCAGCAAAGAGAAGAGAAGCAGAACAGAGAGAAGCATCTCAAAGGAGGCTTTTGAGTAGTCTTAATAAAATAACTATAGGTAATTCAGAGATTGATATAGACCCTACTACGAAAGTGATTGTTAAAGAAAATACATCTGGTGAATATGGCGAATGGTTAAATAACACTAATTATAGAATATACTATAATGAAAAAGTTGTCTTTGATATGACTATGACTCCATACGAAAATAAGTATTATAAATATAGGTACAATAAATATGAACCAGGATTATGGGAAGAAAAGGTAGATCAATATATTGCTAAAATTGAAACTGGACAAGGAAGAGCTGAAATGGATGAAAAGTTAGCTTCTGAGAGTATTAAGAAATTAAGAAAAATAAGATAATATAAAGGATATAAGTGGTATCCTTTATTTTTTGGAGAAAGTATGATATAATATGTGTACATATGGGGCTGATTTGGTTTCGACGGGAATAGTAGAGCATAGATGGCAAGTCGAATGTCCACGTACGGGCACAAAAAAATAAATGCTAATAAGCTAAAAAATGCTGTAGCTAACATGTTTGGTGGAAACCAAGCTGTTGCTTACGCTCTTTAATAATACGAGCCAGCACTTCTTATAGTTTTACCTAGTAACTATATAGAGGTTCAATTTTATAGGTTATAGCTATCTTTTGTCTAGAAGATAGAAAGAATTTAGAGACTGGTATAGCTAGTTGGTCGTTAATTACTTGCTAGTTATATGAGAATAATTAGTTAACTAAACTTGTAGAAGTTTATGTAGCTCTATTTTCGGACAGGGGTTCAATTCCCCTCAGTTCCACCAATAAAGGATTTAATTGAACTTTGGTTTAATTTAATAATAATTATCAATCCTATAAATGGATTGATTTTTTTGCATAAAAAAATATTTTATATGTAGTTTGTGTAATATTAAATGTTTGACATATTATTAAAAAGTGATAGAATATAACTCAATCAAAAATTATGTTTATTTAATACGTTTAAATATGATGGAGAGAAGTAAAATAAGTTTAGAAGGAGTAATTTATGGATAATAAATTATATTTAGAAGAATGGAAAATTGATAGTATTCGTGATGACAAAGATAGATTGGGGGCAATATTTAAAAAGCTTTCACTTAAAGGAAATGCTGCTTTAGCTGACGTTTCTTTATCTAAAAAGGATCTAATAGCAATGCAAACGATATTGGGATGCAATGAAGAACAACTTAAAGGACAACAGATTACAGTGGCTATAAAAGAATTTCTTGTAAAGGCAATAGGATATCAAGGCCTATATCTTCCGCTTTATTATGGCGATGATACTTCAAAAATTATGTCAGAAGGCGAATTGTGTGATCTATTAGGTAGTTATGATGTTGTTAGAATTGACAAGAATGGAGAACAAATTGCAAGCTATGAAGTAGAATCAAAATGTCTTAAGAAGAAACAAACATGTAATTATTAATGATTCTTTTAGATATTGCACATAATGTAAATAACAAACTTACAGTTTGTTTTTTTGTGTGATAATTGACTAAAAAAAATGTTGTATATATAATGTATTTAGATACATAGGATAGGAGAGTGATATTATTAAAAAGAAGTCTTTTAAATGGCGTCATCTTCTATTTGTTTTATGTATGGCAACTTTGTTTTTAGGAATAGGCTATTCACAAATAGCAAATATTAATTTAAGTGTTACTGGTAGTGCAACTGCTTTAGGACAAAATGGAATTATTATCAGTGATATTCATTATGATAGCTGTAATAATATGGGGACAGATACTGCTAGTATTAAGACATATTATCAAAATATGTTTTCAGCAGACATTGGTTTGGGTAGTGATCCTAATTCTTATATAACTTTAGCAGTAACAATACAAAATTTAACAAATCAGAAATATATTTTTGATAGTTATGTTTATGATAATACTAATCCGGATTTTTATTCTAATTTGAATATCGTTCCTAATTTAAGTGGTATTACTGAAAATAGCACTATATTGAATGAAAATGGTACTAGTGGAGATAGTGTTAGTTTTACAATTACTTTTTCTTATTTAGATAAGAATAATATTTCTAATACTGATTTATCAGCAATTGTTAGTTTTCATTTTACTCCAGTAGTTCAGATTACTTATAGTGGTTTGACTAATAGTGCAGGTAATAGTAGTGAATATATTAGAAGTGAATCTTATACAACTATGAATAATACTACTTATAATCCTAGTGTTAACTTAGGAAGTTATTCTGGAGGTATAAGTATTAGTAATGGTACAACTACTCTAGTTGAAAATACTGATTATACATATTCTAATGGTATTGTTACATTCTTAAATACTTTAACTGATAATTATACAATTACAGCTATTTCTAGTGGTAGTGGTGGTTCTGGAGTGATAAAAGATATCATAAAAGATGTAACACCAGATGCTAACGGTATTTATACAGGTACTCCTGCTACGGGATGTACTAATACATTAGCTTATGATGGGACTACTGATAATAATTTACGATATATAGGCGCTACTCCATGTAATTATGTTAAGTTTAATTGTGATAATACTGGAAATAATTGTGAGACTTGGAGAATTATAGGAGTTATGAATGATACCGGAGGAGAGTATCTTAAAATAATATCTAATACTCTTTCTGCTGCTTATAACTGGAATGATAATAATAGTAATGATTGGAACGCAGCAGCTCTTAATACATATTTAAATGGAACATATTTAAGCTCTTTAAATACAACATATGGAAGTGATTTGATTCAGGCAGTTAATTGGAATATGGGCGGAAACACTTCTACAACGGCTACTATCCCAACATTCTATACTGATGAGCATAGTGCTCAGACTACTAATGCACTTAGTATAGGATTATCATCTCCAGCAGATCTTGCATATGCAACTAGTGG
>CADBCT010000036.1 GCA_902793315.1 uncultured Erysipelotrichaceae bacterium | reverse complement strand
TCTTGAGTTGGGTGATTCCAATCACTCATACCATTAAGTACTGGTACAGTTGAAAATTCAGCAAGTTCCTTAACTGTCTTATGTTCAATAACTCTTGCCATTAAAACATCAACAAGTCTTGATAAAACAATTGAAGTATCCTTCATTGATTCATGTTTACCAAGTTGAATTTGTCCTGGCGCTAAATACTGAGCATGTCCACCTAATTGAGTCATTGCTGTTTCAAAAGATACACGTGTTCTTGTAGAAGCTTGTTCAAAAATCATTCCTAGTGTTTTGTGATAAAGTACATTTAGAGCATATCCGGCTTTAATATTCTTCTTAATAATTAAACTAAGCCTAATGATATCCAATAACTCCTGCTTTGTATAATCCTGTGTTGAAATGTAATCTCTCTTCATTCTCTACCTCCTATTATAATTTTAGAACTATATCAATAAAATTTCAATAAAAAAGTAAGATATCCAAGGTATCTTACTTCATTTTAGCCCATAATCTGTCAAATTTCTTTATATTTTCTGAAACATTCTTGATGTAACTACCATTACTTAAAATATTTTTTAACTCTTCTTCACTATAATTACTAGTATTTTTATTAGTAGAAATATATGGATAATCATCAATTATCTTTTGACAAACATCATCTCTTAATAAATAATCAATAAACTTATAAGCATTTTCAATATGATTAGCTCCCTTTACAATAACATAATTATCCATACTTAATGCATAACCACTCTTTGGATATACAATTTTAATCTTAGAATTATGATCTTGAGCTAATATCGCTTCAGCATTCCATAAAATACCAATATTAGTTTCATTAGTAATTAAGAAAGACTTTGGAGAATCACTATCAAAAGCTTTAACATTATCTTTCATTTGATTATAGAAATTATATGCTTCTTCTAGATGACTATCATCATAATCATTTATATCATATCTTAATGCTTGTAAAAAAGCTCCAATAGTTATTCTTTCATCATCTAGTAAAACAATATCATTCTTATAAGCTGGATTTAATAGATCTTTATAATCTGTAATTTTTGGAATGTTTTCACTATTATAAGCTATAACACTAGTTGCAAGTAAAAAAGGTAAAGAATACTTATTATTCTCATCATATGATTGATTAAGAAAAACTTCATCAATATTTTCATAATTAACTAATTGACTAATATCCATCTCTTCTAACATGTTTTTTCCAATCATTAATTCAACCATATAATCACTTGGAAATACTACATCATAAGTACCTTCTTTTGAAGATGATACCTTAGCCAGTAATTCTTCATTAGAAGAATAAGTACCATAATTAACTTTAATACCTGTTTCTTTTTCAAAATCTTTTATTACTTCATCAGGAATATATGATGACCAGTTAAGGACATTTACTATTTGACTATCTTTGTTACTAGTACAACCTGTCATTAATAATCCACAAATAACTAGTAGGAATATTCTTGCTTTTTTCATTAATATCCCCTCCTAGCAATCTTTCTTGATTGATATATTGCTGAACCAGTAAGAATAATAATAGTTGCGAGTAATAATAATGTAGATAATGCATTAACATCAGGAGTTATACCAGTCTTTATAATACTATAGATTTGTAATGGTAATGTATTACTACCAGGACCAGCAGTAAAGTAACTAATTACAACATCATCCATAGATAAAGTTAAAGCAAGTGTTCCTCCACTAATAACACCTGGCATTATTAATGGTAAAGTTACCTTAGTAAAAACATTAAACTTACTAGCTCCTAAATCATAGGCAGCCTCTTCATATTCTTTTGGTAATAAATTCAAAGTAGATCTAACACTTGTTATGACAAAAGGTATCGAAAAAGCTATATGTGAAATAATTAAACTAGGCATCCCTAATTTTAAATTAGTTATTGTATAGACACTAAGTAATGAAATACCTAAAACTATTTCTGGTATAACTATTGGTATATAAATAAGTCCATTAACTAGTTTTTTCATTGGAAAATTATATTTATATAAACCTAAAGCAGATATAGTACCAATTATAGTAGAAACTACTGTTGATACTCCTGCGATAATTAAAGTATTTCTAAAAGCTTCTAATAAATCTGTATTATGTAATAATCTCTTATACCAATCAAATGTAAATCCTGTGAAAACTACATTCATCTTAGATTGATTAAAAGAATAAATTACTAAGATAATTATTGGAGCATATAAGAAAATAAATGTAAGTACAATTGTTAAATTTTTAATAAATTTACCTTTATTCATCTACATCCCCCCTAAATCATCCATTTTACCACCTAGTTGTTTATAAATTCTAACTAGTAGTAAAGTCATAATAATTAGGAAGATTGAAATAGCTGCTCCAAAAGGCCAGTTTCTAGCAGTTAAGAATTGATTCTTGATTAAGTTACCTATAATCATAATCTTTCCTCCGCCTAAAATATCAGTTATAAAGAAATATCCAATTGCTGGAATAAAGACCATTAAAGATCCATTAAATGCTCCTGATATTGTAAGTGGCAAATAAACTTTAGTAAATGTTTTTATTTTACTAGCTCCTAAATCATATGATGCTTCAATTAGACTAGTATCTACTTTAGAAACAGCACTATAAACAGGTAATATCATAAAAGGTAATAAGGTATAAACCATACCAATTATAATACCTATATTATTATACATAAGACTAAGAGGGCTATTAATAATACCAGTTCCTATTAAAGCACTATTAATAATACCATTCTTACGTAAGAGAACTATCCACCCATAAGTTCTAATCAAAGAATTAGTTAAGAAAGGAACCATTACTAATTTAATTAACAAATTACGAGTAGTTTCTTTTTTAGACATTAATGATATTGCGAATGGATAAGCTATAAATAAACAAATAGTTGTAGTTATTAGAGCTATTCCAATTGATTTTAAAAAGATTCTAACATAAGTAATATTAAATATTTCTATATAATTAGAAAGAGTAAAAGTATAAATCATACCCCCGTATGAATCACTTTTAAAGAAACTTATTAATAGAACATATAAAAGTGGTAATAGGATAAGTAATAAACTATAAATAATAACCGGAATGGTGAATAAATATTTTTCTATACTATGTTTCTTATTCATCTTTCTCACCTATTATAATTACTTTATTTTTATCAATATCTATATTTATAGTCTCTCCTTCTTCAAAAATATCACTATCATATTGATGTACTTTAATTGTTCTATCCCCTACTTCTACTTCTAATTTAACAATAGCTCCATCATACATATAATTTCTAACTATTCCTTCAAATGATTCTTTTACAGGATTTTTATGAGGATTAAAATTCTCTGGTCTAACAATTAAAGTAACTTTTCCTTTCTTGTAATCATTATTAGGTATAGCTAGTTCTATATCATCAGTTAATTTAACATAAGCTATATCATCTTTTATTTTAGTAATCTCTGTTTTTATAATATTTGATTCCCCAATAAAGTCAGCGGCAAAAGCTGTTTGAGGTTTTGAATAAATCTCTTTTGGACTATCCAATTGTTCAATATTACCTTTATTAATAATAACTATTCTATCACTCATAGTAAGTGCTTCATCTTGATCATGTGTAACATAGATAAATGTAATTCCTAATTTCTTTTGTAATTTTTTTAATTCCCCTTGCATTTCTCTTTTTAGCTTCAAGTCTAGAGAACAAAGAGATTCATCTAATAGTAATACTTTATGGTTCATAACTATTCCACGAGCTATTGCAACACGCTGTTGCTGCCCACCAGAAAGTTGCGCTGGATATCTATTTTCAAAACCATCTAATTGAACTAATTTAATTGCTCTTTTAATTCTTTTTTCAGCTTCTTCTTCTGGTACTTTGTGCATTTTCAAACCAAAGTTAATATTATCCCAAACAGTCATATGTGGAAATAAAGCAAAGTTTTGAAAAATAGTATTTACTTTTCTTTTAGCAGGTATTTCATTAGTAACATCTTCTCCTTCAATAAACACTTTACCTTCAGTAGCTTCTTCTAATCCACTAATAATTCTAAGCATAGTAGTTTTACCACATCCAGATGGTCCTAAGAAAGTAATAAATTCCCCTTCATAGATATCTAGAGTAATATTCTTTAGGATTTTTTTATCCCCAAAAGACTTACTTATATTCTCTAGCCTTACGATTACATTATCCATAGTATCACCTATTATAATCATATCATACAATCAAAAAAAATACAGCTTTTATTTTGCTATATCTTTATAAACAATTATTACATATGCATTAAGACTTTTATCATCTTTATCATATAAAACATTATTGATAATTGGAACCATATGATACCAATCTTTTTTATCATAACAAAAGACAATATAATTAGAATTATCTAAAGATAAATCTTTTATTATTTTATCTTTATAACCATCTATTGGTAAAAAACTATGTCTCTTTAAATATTCTTCAAATACTTCGATATCATTAAAATTATCACAATTTAATAATTGACTAATACTCACTAATTCATTAAACACTTCATCATAATCTTTATTAAACATCTTGCAAAAAGATCTAATAACACAATTACTTTTACCTTCATTATTACTAATAAAGTATTTTTTATATTTAATCATTTTATTAACCTCAAGTTTTCTTTAACAATCTCAATTACTTTGATTTTTCCATCAACTAATGTTTCATATACTGGTTCTTCACCAACCGAATTCTTTCCATTGGTCCAATAATTTCTAGCTAATTCTATGTTTTCTTCTTTATTAGCAGTTCCATCAAAGACATTCCAAGCATCACCAGTAAAGACTCTGCCATTCGTCTCTATTTTAACTATTTGATAAGTCTTTTTCCCTTGAGATCTATATAAATCATACCAAACTTCAGCTTCTTTTAAAGTTCTTGATACATGTAGAGAAGAAAATCTTGAAGGATACTTAGGAAATTCCTTTTCTCTAACTTCTTCTAAAGCAAATTCTCTTAAAGCTTTCTTTAATTTTTCATCTTCTACTTTTAATTTCTTTTCATAAACTCGTTTAACTTTACCACGATATTTATCGATCTTTTTATAAATAAAATTATGTCGTAGTTCATCAAAAACCATTTCTTGACCTAATACCATAGGCTTTTCTGTTACCACATGATAAAAGACGTTTTTCATTTAATCACTTCTTTTCTTTTGATATAGTTTTTTCTAAATAAATTCTCTTTTCGAATCCACCTTTAACTAATTTCTTTTGCTGAGCTACTTCAATAACATCAGCCATACTTTTATTTTCTAACTTAGCAATACTTTTTAATACTTCTAATACATCTGCTAATTCTTCTATTAATTGTTCTTTTGAATTAGCATTTAAAACTTCATTTACTTCTTCTTGTAATTTCCACATTAATTCTCTACGATATTCTTCTTTACCTAATGTTCTAATAATAGGAATATCCCCATTACTTTCTATTACTTCAGGAATTCTATCCCTTACTAATTTATCATATATTCTTACCTTTTCCATAAACCCTCCTGATATTTATTATTTTATCCAATTACTTATTTCATCTTTTTCAATATTTTTCTTTAGTCTTTTAGCACTAATGAAATTCAAATTAGAATAGGCATTTTTTAAATCATTAAAACTATCTTCTACTCCAGAACCTCCACTAGTACAGAAAACATAAATCTCTTTACCCGTTAAATCATTCTCTTCAATGAATGTATTTATAATAGTAGGAGCAGTATACCACCATACTGGGAATCCTATTATTATTTTATCATAATCACTTAGGTTCTCTACTTTATTCTTTACTGGTGGTCTAAACGATTTATCATTCATTTCAACTGTTGAACGGCTATTTTTATCCATCCAATTTAAATCAGCGTTAGTATATTTTTCGACTGGTTCAATTTCAAACAAATCCCCATCTACTATTTCTGCGATATTTTCTGCAACTCCTTTTGTTACTCCACTAGCTGAAAAATAACTTACTAATACTTTACTCATAATTACCTCCTATTTACTTATTCTTTGCCTGTCTTCTTTGCAAATTAAATTATATTCATCAGCATACCTTTCTTGGTTAAAAGCTTTTGCTGGTGTATCACTGACATCTATTATTCCATTAAATCCAAGTGCTTTAATAGTTTTTCTTCTTTTTTCTGATTTTCCAGGAAACTTTTTAGACGCACATTCATATAGAGTATTTAATAATCTTAAATGAATATCAGAATTACTATAATCTTTTTTTATTTTACTTAGTTCTTCATTAAATGTTTCATAGGCTTTTTCATTGTTATGGTATTCTCTTTGAAAAATTTTAGAAAAGCTATTATTAAACTCATTCATTAATTGAGTAGGATCTAAGTATAATGATTCAAATAGTTTTTCAGCATCAATTAGTTCTCTTAAAATATAAGCATAATTTGTGATATAAGTATTTGAAGATTCTGGATTTCTTAGTATTCTAATACACTTATTATCAAGAAGATGGACATCTTTATAATTATCATTTACAAAGCTTATCGCATCTAATTCATTTAATATTTCATCAAGATTTTCTTTTTTATCCATATTTATTCTCTTACCTATTCGTGATGAATAATTAATTCCACAATGAATGTATGTTGAAATAAATCCATTATTAGGATCATGCTCAATATTAAATTTATTAATTTCTGACGGAAAGACTTTCTCCAATTCAGTTCTTAAATTACAATACTTATCGGCGTTAAAAAAATCACCATCTACAAATTGAGTTTTTAAAGCATGTAGAAATTCATGAGCTACTACTTTTCTACGCCTTTCAACTTCTTCTATACGTTCCTGGATTCTACACTTGTCTATATCTACCATCCCAAAATAAGGATCATATTCTGAAAATGCAATAAGATGCCTTGAAGTATCTGTATACTTTATCATTTCAACACTGCGCATTAATCTATTAAGAAAAAAATCTTCCAATGAATACTTATTATTTTTTGGAGCAATAATATAAGTACTGTAACTATCTTTATCAACTGGAATCCAATATATAAAATCTTTATATTTTTCATACATATTATTTAATAGTTCCACCAAAAAATCTACTAAT
Organism: uncultured Erysipelotrichaceae bacterium; assembly: GCA_902793315.1. Taxonomy (GTDB): domain Bacteria; phylum Bacillota_I; class Bacilli_A; order RF39; family UBA660; genus UBA3789. Next base: position 2,496 of record CADBCT010000036.1, on the reverse strand, counting down.
GGCATTTCTATATCTTTTTCTAATTCATCTATATTATTAGTTTCTATGCTTTTTAACCATAATTCTATATATTTCTTTGCTCTTGCTTTATTCAACCTATAATTACCTCCTATTTAATTAAATATCTTTTATCTTGAATAACTATCCAATCACATTCTTTTTCAATTGAAATAGAAGCATTATCTTTTAATTTAAAAATATAAACTGTTGTATTATCCTCACATGATTGAGTAGTTTCCTTACCTAGTTTTTTATTTTTCCAATAATTATAATTCTTTTCAATTTCTCCTGTTTCAGTATAAGTTTTTTCTTCGTCTCCACCTTCAGTGTAACGAATAACTGTAACTGAAATTATATCTTCTAAAGTTAATCCTTTATAATACTCATGATCTAAAACAGATATTTCCTTAGGAATCTTTTTAGGATTCTCTTTCTTTTCTTTTGTACTACCGCATCCACTTAGTAATACAATACTAAGTATTAGAATTAATCCAATATAAATACTTTTTTTCATAACTATACATATTCAACTAAATCAGTTAAATCCTTTCTTTTATTATGATTAGGACTAGCTGGACAATTCTCATCTTTATAACCTATTGGTAATAGACAGATAGGTACAATATTATTTGAAAGATTAAATTCTTCTCTTAGTACTTCCCCATCAAACATCTCTACCCAAATATTATCAATACCTTGATTAGTTGCTTCTAACATCATATGAGTCGTAACTATACAAGCATCCATTTCATATGTAGAATAATCACCTTTAGTATAAGCACTATCCTTATCTCCACATACTAGTAATACTATAGGCGCATTATATCTACATGGACTTGCTTTATCAATTTTATCTAATCCTTCACTACTTTCAACTACATATATTTTTATTGGTTGAAGATTCTTAGCAGTAGGAGCAATTCTTCCTGCTTCTAGTATATTTTCCAGTTTTTCTTTTTCTACAATTTTATTACTAAACTTTCTAGTAGCTTGTCTTTCTCTTATAACTTTGTCAAATTCCATCTAATCATCTCCAACATTATTATAGCATAAAAAAAGAAGAATTTATTATCCTTCAATTATTTTGATTATTATTATCAATATTTTGTGTAGAAGAATCCATTTTTATTTCCGTTTCTTTCTTAGATTTTCCTCCACGAATTATGACTATCATTCCAATTAATAATAGTATTACCGCACCAACTAAAACTATTAAATCCATTTAAAATCACCTCTATAATAGTAGTATAACATATATCATAAAAGAAGAAGAAACTTTTATGCTTCTTCTCCAAATTCTTCTTTATAGGCTTTTACTAGTTTCTCTGGCCAATCAGAGGTAGCTTCTAACTTACCGGTAAAGAAACGTAGTGTTTTTGGTTCATGAGTAAATCTTAATCCACCAATTAAGTCTCTATGATCATATAACCATTTAACTCTATCGATAACATATTCTGTTTGAGATAAAGTAAATACTCTTCTTGGGAAAGCTAAACGAACTAATTCCATAGAAGCAAATCTTTCACTTCCATCTGGTTCTCTTTCTTCAGAAAGTGTTCCTCTTTCCATTCCCCTTATACCACCACATAGATATAATGCACAAACAAGTGCTCCTGCTGGGTATTCTTCTTGTGGAATATGTTTACATATTTCCATAGCATCTAAGTGAGCTCCAAGTCCACCACCTGGTGTAATTACTGGTACTCCATATTCATCTAATGCTTTTACACAATAATCAATGAATTGTGGTCCTTGAGAGATAACATCCATTTCCATTGATTCATCAAAACCTACAGTCATAGCTTCCATTTCTTTAACAGACATACCACCATAAGTTAAGAATCCTTCAAACATTGGAACTAAGTCTTCCATTGAATGGAACATTTCTTCATCTCTTACTAGAATAGCTCCTCCACGAGCAAATCCAAATTTACGAGCACTGAAGTAAATAATATCAAATAAATCAGCTATCATTCTAGTAATTTCTCTAATAGATTTATCCTTCATACTCTCTTCTCTTACCTTGATGAAATACAAATTATCTTGTAATAATGATGCATCAAGTACAGTAACAATACCATGTTTTTTAGCAAGATCTGTTACTTCTTTCATATTTTCATATGATATTGGTTGTCCACCGATTAAGTTAGTACCAGACTCAATTCTCATGAACGCAATATTTTCAGGGGTTTCTTTTTTAATACATTCTTCTACTTTTTTTAGATCAATATTACCTTTGAAAGGTAAATTACTCTTAGATATCAATCCTTCATCCTTTACTAATTCTTCTACATGTCCACCTAATCTAGTGATATGGGCTTTCGCAGTAGTAAAGTGATAATTCATTATGACACATTTTCCTGGTGTTACAAAACGAGTTGCGAGAATATTTTCACAAGCACGTCCTTGGTGAGCAGGAAGGCAATATTTCATGCCAAAAATCTCTTCTAACTTTTCTTGCATACGATAGAATGTTTCACTTCCAGCGTAGGCATC
>CADBCT010000035.1 GCA_902793315.1 uncultured Erysipelotrichaceae bacterium | reverse complement strand
AGCTAGACATATCGAAGGATTTGCTCCTGAAGTTGCTTGGGTAACTGAAGGTGGTAATCAAAAATTAGAAGAAAGAATGTGTATTAGACCTACTTCTGAAACTCTATTCTGTGATTTATGGAATAAGATGGTTAAGTCTTACCGTGATTTACCACTTGTTTGGAACCAATGGAATACAGTTCTTAGATGGGAGAAAACTACTAGACCATTCTTAAGAAGTCGTGAATTCTTATGGCAAGAAGGTCATACACTTCATGCTACTTATGAAGAAGCTGAAGAAAGAACTATTCAAATGTATCAAGTATATTATGATTGTCTTACTGAAGATATGGCAATTCCAATTATTGGTGGAAAGAAGACTGATAGTGAAAGATTTGCAGGTGCTGAAGATACTTACACACTTGAAGCAATGATGCATGATGGTAAGAGTTTACAATCAGCTACTTCACATTTCTTTGGATCAGGGTTCCCTGATACATTCGATATTAAGTATTTAGATAAAGAAAATAAATTACATAGTTGTTATGAAACCAGTTGGGGATTATCTACTAGAAGTATTGGAGCTATAATTATGGTTCATGGTGATGATTCAGGACTAGTATTACCTCCAAAGATTGCCCCTACTCAAGCTATGGTAATTCCAATTGCTCAACATAAAGAAGGAGTTCTTGAAGAAGCTAATAAATTATTAAAAGCTTTACAAAAAGCTGGAATTAGAGCTAAATTAGATGACTCAGAAAAAAGTCCAGGATTCAAGTTTGCTGAACAAGAAATGTTAGGTATCCCTACTCGTATTGAAATAGGACCAAAGGATATTGAAAAAGGCGAAGTTGTAGTAGTTAGAAGAAATGATCGTAAAAAAATTACTGTAAAAATAAAAGATTTGGCTAAAAAGATGCCAAAAATCTTAGAAGATATCCAACAAGATATGTATGATACTGCTAGAAAGTTCTTAGAAAGTCATATTTATGAAGCAACTACTATGGATGAAATGGTAGACTTAGCTAATAATAAAATTGGTTGGATTAAAGCTATGTGGTGTGGCGATGAAAACTGTGAAGATGAAATTAAGTATCGTACAGGTGGTTGTGGATCACGTTGTATCCCACCTGAACAAGAACACTTAGATGATAAATGTATCTTCTGTGGTAAAGAAGCTAAGCACATGGTTATTTGGGGAAAATCATATTAATAAAAAAGAAGGTTTTAAACCTTCTTTTTTTAATAATCCATTTGTTTATCTTTCCATTCCTTTACCTTTTTATTAGCTAAAAGTACATTATCTGTAATTATATTATCTACTTTTGAAGCAATCAGTTTATTCATTATATTTTCATCATTAAGTGTCCAAACAAAAACTTCTTTTCCAGCTCTGTGAATTTCATCAATCAAATAATTATTTACACTAAATACATCAATAGATATAGCATCAATATCAGTTAAATGTATTATATCTTCATTAGCAATACCAACTGTTAAAAAAGCTGTTCTAACATTAGGATTTAATCTCTTGATTTTTCTAATTTGTCTATACATTGGTGATTCAACAATACAATAATCAGCAAAATCATATTTATTTATTATATTAATAACTTGTTCTTCAAAATTTACTTCTCTTCCAGTATTCTTTAATTCGATGTTTAATTTAACATTGTTTTCTTTAGCAAAACTAATAACTTCTGATAATAGTGGAATCTTTTCATTTGAATACTCAGTAGAAAAGAAACTACCATAATCTAATTCCTTTAACTCATCATAAGTAGCATCAATTACATTTTTATCGACACCTGTTATTCTATATAAATTTTCATCATGGAAAATAACAAGTTTTTGATCTTTAGTCTGTCTAACATCTATTTCAATCCAAGTAGCATTTTCTTTTACTGCTCCTTTAAAAGCAGCCATAGTATTCTCTGGATAATTCATATTATCTCCTCTATGAGCAGTTACTTCTGTAATCTTAGGTTCAATAGGATCTATAGTCATATTTTGATAAATGTAATTAGAGCAAAGTAATACTGAAAAGATAATCGAAACAAAAAAAGCCGTCTTTGGAGCAAGATTTATTTGATGAATCTTGGAAGATATATTTATTTGTTTACATCTTTCTTTATTTTCTTTTTTATGATTGTAAAACATTGTACTAACTACTACGTTTAGTAGAATAATATAAATTGTTATAATAAATGTATTTAATAACCAAATTAGAAAATTAACAAAATTTTTTAAAATAATATTAGAGATAGCAATTCTAAGTGTCATTTCGTCATATATATAAACCATTAATAACAATAATGGAATTGCGCAAATTTGAATTACTAATAATTTACTTATATCTATAGCAATACTATTTTTAATAAGATTAATACTAGCCTTATTAGAATTTTTAGTATTTTTTCCATCTATTAATAAATAATACATAGAATATATATATTTAAATGAATACAATGCAATAATTAAATAAATACTAAATACAGTCAAAAACCAATTAACATTAATACTATGATAATTAAAGTATTTAATTGTAAAGAATCCTATAAATGTAAAGTATAAAAAAGGAAGTAAACATAAATACATAATAAAAACTTTATAGTTACTTAGTAATCTTGATAATTTACAGGCTGATATAACTAAGACATCTTTAAAAGTTATGTCTTTTTTATGTTTTGATTTATCAATTATAGTAATTATATTTATCTTATTAAAAATTATTAATAATAAAGAAAGACTAATAATTATAGTTATTAAAAAGATACTAGCGAAAGAATAAAATATTTGATTTTTAACAACAAAGTCATATAAAAAAACACTGATTGGGATTATTAGTAAACTACTGAAAAGCATATAAAAAAACTCATACAATACTAGAAATTTAATGTTATACTTAATTGTTTTTACATACTTCTCTATCATATTACTTCTCCATCTATAATTAATTCAGTATTTTTAAAACTATATTATATTATAATTTGACAGCTCATTTTTTGCAATTGTTTTTAGAATATTATTGCAAAAAAAATATTGAATTCTTCATTCAACATTATAATGGTCGGGAAGACAGGATTTGAACCTGCAACCCCTTGGTCCCAAACCAAGTGCTCTACCAAATTGAGCCACTTCCCGAATTTGTTATATAAATTATTTAAAATATAAAATGGTCGGGAAGACAGGATTTGAACCTGCAACCCCTTGGTCCCAAACCAAGTGCTCTACCAAATTGAGCCACTTCCCGAACTGGTGCGCTCGAAGGGATTCGAACCCCTGACCTTTTGGTTCGTAGCCAAACACTCTATCCAACTGAGCTACGAGCGCAAGACATCTTGTTCAGCTACCGACAGAATAATTATATAACATAATTTAATAAAAATCAATAAAATGGTGGCTCCAGCGGGAATCGAACCAGCGACACAGGGATTTTCAGTCCCTTGCTCTACCAACTGAGCTATGAAGCCAAAATAATGGCGGTTCCTACGGGACTCGAACCCGCGATCTTCTGCGTGACAGGCAGACGTGTTAACCAGCTGCACCAAGGAACCATGAAATAAAATATATAATAAATTGGTTGCGGGGACAAGATTTGAACTTGTGACCTTCGGGTTATGAGCCCGACGAGCTACCAAACTGCTCCACCCCGCGATATAAACTGGCGGAGGAAAAGGGATTCGAACCCCTGCGCCGCTCGCACGACCTCCCGGTTTTCAAGACCGTGGTGCCTAAGGCCGGACTTGAACCGGCACGAGGGTTGATTCTCGCAGGATTTTAAGTCCTGTGCGTCTACCAATTCCGCCACTCAGGCAACTGGTGACCTGTATGAGATTCGAACTCATGACCCTTTGATTAAAAGTCAAATGCTCTACCTACTGAGCTAACAGATCATACTTTAAAATGGCTGCCTCGGTTAGATTCGAACTAACGCATGTCAGAGTCAAAGTCTGATGCCTTACCACTTGGCTACGAGGCAATAAAAAATGGTGGAGAGAGATGGATTCGAACCATCGAACTCAATGAGAACAGATTTACAGTCTGTCGCGTTTAGCCTCTTCGCTACCTCTCCATCAAATGGTGCCGAAAGTAGGACTTGAACCCACAACCTACTGATTACAAGTCAGTTGCTCTACCAATTGAGCTATTTCGGCATACATGGTGGGCGATATAGGACTCGAACCTGTGACCCCCTGCTTGTAAGGCAGGTGCTCTAACCAACTGAGCTAATCGCCCGAACTATTCGGTTGACAGTATTAAATATACCAATTATTGCTTAATTTGTCAACTAAAAACAGCTTTTTTTTACATTTTGAGTTAACTACTTATCATATCCAGAAATCCATTCATCGAGACTATTCTCTAAAATTGAGAACCCTCCACCAGTTTCTTTAATCTTACCAGAAAACTTTTTTTGTGAACGATAATCTATATCTTTAATACTTAACTTCAATTTTTCATAGTTATGATCAATTGCTATTACTTTAGCTTTAATAGTTTCACCAATGTTAGCATAATCATTTACATTCTTGACAAAGGAATTTGATATTTCTGAGATATGAATAAGTCCATTTATGTTGTCATCTAAAGATAGAAAAATACCATACTTTTCAATACCAGTTACTTTTCCAAAAACTATATCTCCTATTTTTATCTTATCCATAATATTCTCCTTGGTTAGTACATTATATCATAAAATTTAGATTTTGTTTACTAAAATGAGAGATAATGGTATAATTTTTTTGGTGATTTTATGAAAAAGAAAAGTGAAACCGAATTAAAAATTATTGCTTTACTTGATAAAATTAGACCTTTTCTAATTAGTGATGGTGGTAATTTAGAATATGTAAAATACGAAGATAATATCGTTTATGTTAGACTTACCGGTGCTTGTAAAGATTGTGCAATGATTGATATTACTTTAAAAGATGGAATTGAAGAATTAATTGTTAATGAAATTCCTGAAGTTAAAGAAGTAATTAATTTGGATTAAAAAAAGAAGGTTTTACCTTCTTTTTTTTGTATCATCTTTTTCCATCATTGAATCAAGTTCTCTTTCGATACTTGCATTAGAAGCAATGCTTGCTTCATATTCAGCAATTTCTTGATCTGCTTTTTCTTTATCACTAGCAGCTTTTTCTCTACGTTTATTAGCTTCTTCAATTTCAGCATCATATGATTGAATGTATCTATTAAATTCTTCCATTTTTGCTTGAACTGATTTTTCACTTTCAGCAGCTTTTTTACGGATTGCCTTAGCTTCTTCACGACTAACTACTAGTTTTCTTTCTTCTTCTAAAGCTTTTTCTTCAGCTTCTTGCTTTTCTCGTAGTTTCTTTTCTTTTGCTTTTTTCATTTCTTCAAGTATAGCAATTGAATTTGTATTTTCTATATCTTTTTCAGTAACATCAGAATAATCATAGTGTAGATTTTCTTCCTCTTCTACCTTTTCTTCTTCTTTTATTTCTTCAACATCTACTGGAACAATTGCTTCACTTTCACGTTCTGGAACAACTATTGCTTCTTCTCTTTCAGCACTTTCATCTACTTGTTCCTCAACTGGTGCTTCAACTACTTCTTCCACAGGATCTGAATCGCTAGATACTTCTGCTTCTAAATCATTAATAAGCTTAGTATCTTCTGCAACAGCATCCTTTGGTTGCATATCATCCATTATTTTATCTATTTCATCCATTATCTCTGATTCAGACATAACTTTTTCAGGAATATCATCCACAGTTTCAACTTTTTCTGCAGCTACTGGCATTTCTTCATTTTCCACTGAAACTTCTACTTCAGGAGTTTCAACTACTTCTTCTGGTTGAAAACTCTCTTCAGCAGCTGGAACAGCACCTACTTCTTGCATGTCACTTGAAGCTGGAGTAAATCCTTCGTTAGAATCTACAACACTTGTTTCTACCTGTTCATTTGCCATAGCATTCTCAATATTTTCTCCTAAAGCTTCTCCGCTTTCAGCAGCTACTTGTTCTACATCTATTTCTCCAGTAACAGGTACCTGTTCTTCAAAACTATCTGTAGTTATGTCTCCTTCAAATGAAGTAACACTTTCTTCTACTGGAACTTCTTTCATTTCTGAGAATTTTTTTCCATTTGTATATGTAGTAGCAAAATTAACCGGTTTAATCTTTATAGGTTTATGCTTATAAAAAGGTACAGGCTTAAGAGTAGCAACATAAGCGTCTACATCTTTTGCTTCTAATGCTTCAACTCTTGCCTCTAATCTTCTTGCATATTCAGACTTTTCCTTAATAGTCTTTTTAAATTCCTGATTCATATCTTCTACTGGTGTTGTTTTTACTTGATCAACAATTTCATCAGTAGTTTCTTCAAATCTATCATTAATAACTTCTTCTCTTTCTTCAGCCTCTCCAAGTGGAAGATTGTCAAACGTTTCTTTTACATGTTCAACAACAGCCTGTCTAGATAATTGTCTAAATTTTCTTGCTACATTTTCAATTCTCTCTCGAGATTCTTTTTTAAATTTTATTTGATTACTTACTAAACTTCCCGTCCCATCAGTAGGGTTACCATAAGAAGGATCAAGTACGTCTATTGAATCCATAAGATGATTACCTCCCTTATATTATTTCTGTTTTATATTCTTTTATTATTCTGCTTTTGATAATTCACGAAGAACGTCTTTTACTCTATTCCATTCCTCATCGTCATCAATTCCCATAAGTTTAGGTTCTCCAGATGAACGATCTACATGTGATACGTATACAGTTACATTATCATTTTCATCTTTTTCGTTTTTAGTATAAATAACATATTCTTTTTTAGTATCCTTAAATTCAAAAGCTAAGATAACTTCTACTTCTTCAACAGAACCATCTTCAGCAACTATTGACATCATTTTCTTTTCCATCTCTTGATTTTCCATAAAATCCTCCCTCTATTATTACATACTATCTTAATATAATTTTAACATAAAATAAGATAAATACAAGCTTTTATTTGATTTTTTTAATTAAAAAAGTCTTAGCTCCAAAACTACAATAGTTTTTCTTATAATCTTTTAAATTTTTAATATCATTCAGTGGCTTAGCTTCTTTATTTTTACTATCAAAAAATCCTTTTAATCTTACTTTTTCATAAGAATAATCTCCAAATATATAATCGAATCTATCAAAATAATCAGTAATCTTTTCAGCTAAAATATCTTTGTCAATGCAATTATCTTTGTCTTCTACTATTTCATACTCAATATCATTAATCACTATTTTTTTCATTCTATCACCTTAAAATTATTATAACACATAATTATTAATTAAAAAATTATCTGTCAATTCTTTTGTCAAACAAATAAGGTATTTCTCCTTTAATAATATGAACTGTTAAAGGTTCTTTAACTACTATTTCTTTTCTCTTAGAACTTATTGGCATAGTTATTTGTTCATGTAAAGTAACTTTCAAGTACATTTTAACTATAATATTATTTATTCCATATTCAGCAGTTTCAAAGTCAATATCAACATTATTTTGACTTAAAAATACTAATTTAATTGGAATGGTTGGCCCAATATTAGCAAATAATAAAGAGTTTCTTATTGAACCTAGTGATAATTCACAGACAATACCATTTCTAATATGCTTATATATATTTGAATTATTATTAGTATAATAATCACTTATATTACTAGCATCAATATCATTTAGAATTCTTTGAATCTTAACTGAAATATCATTAGTAAGTTTATTTATTTCCAAAGTATTATAAATAATATTTCCATTACTATATTCTACTTGAAGTAAATCATAATTATAATTAGCTAATTCTTTATGAATTATATTACTAATAATATTATTCGAAATACGCTCTGACTCTGTATCAATATAATTATTAATTACTTTATGTGTTTTTTTATCTACCCAAATAATAGCTATAAATGTAGTAATAAAAACAAATAATAATACTATTATAAGCTTAGTTAAATATGAATTTATTCTTTTTTTACTAATATTACATCTTCCCCTATTTTAGATATTTCATTCCAATTTATTCTTGCAACATTATCTTTATTCAATGAAAAAATATTTTTATTTTGTTCAATAATTAATGCTTCTATCATTCCTTCACTATTAATATTAACATCTATAATATTCCCTATATTTCTTCCAGATAAAACACTAATTACTTTCTTTGATTGTAAATCAGATAAATTCATTTAATCACCATTAAATTATATGTAAAAATACTATTTTAATGACTTTTTGAGTTGTTTAATAGCTTTCTTTTCTAATCTAGATACTTGAGCTTGACTAATATCTAATTCATCGGCTATTTCCATTTGTGATTTTCCAAATATAAATCTCTCATCTAAAATATGATGTTCTCTTTCACTTAAATTATCTATTGCTTCTTCTATTTCTAAATTATTAGAAAAATTAGTAGCTTTTTTATCTTCAATTTGATCATATAAATAGATTGTATCACCACTATCACTATATATAGGTTCATACATACTAATAGGATCTTTTAAAGATATTAAAGCATTATTAATATCATACTCTGTAACATTTAATATTTCAGCAATTACTTTTAAATCTGGCTCATAACCATATTTAGAATAGTATTCTTCTTTTATTTTTAAAGTTTTATATGCAATATCTTTTAGAGAACGACTAACTCTAATACTATTATTGTCTCGAATATATCTCTTAACTTCCCCAATAATCATAGGAACAGCATAAGTAGAAAATTTAACGCCATAAGATAGATCAAAGTTATCAATAGCTTTAATCAAGCCTACACAACCTACTTGAAACAGATCATCTAAATTATTTTTCTTATGATAAAATCTCTTCAATATTGATAAAACTAATTTTAAATTACCATTAATCAATAACTCTCTAGCAAACATGTCACCAGTTTGATATTTAATAAATAATTTTTCCATTTCTTTACTACTTAGTTTTTTTAAATCATTAGTATTAATACCTGTTATCTCAACTTTATTTTTTTCCATATTTCCTCCATTTAAGTTATGGTTTAAATGAAAAAAAATAATACAAAAAAAAAGAGAATTAATCTCTTTCTAAATAATCAGCTCCTTTATGAGGCTCTTCTCTTAACAAATCATTATAATCTTGTTGTCTTAAAGCTTCATAAATAACTATTGCTACACTATTTGATACATTTAAAGCTCTTACCTTATCAGTCATTGGTATACGCATACAGTGTTCTAGATCATCTTTTAATATTTCTTTAGGAATACCAGTTGATTCTTTACCAAAGATAAAATATAATTCTTCATTGTCTTTATTACTATAATCAAAACTAGTATGTGGCTTATGACCATATCTAGTAAAATAATAATATTTACCAGGATTCTTACTTTTAAAATCTTCAAAATTTTCATATATTTGATAATCTAATTTATCAATATAATTAACCCCACTTCTTTTTAAATGAACGTCATCAATTACAAAACCAAGAGGTTTAATTAAGTGTAATTTTGTGTTAGTTGCAACACAAGTTCGCATAATATTTCCTGTATTTTGTGGGATTTCTGGTTCAAACAAAACTATATTATTCATATCTATCCTCCATCAGAAAAGGAGATTACTCTCCTACTTTATTTAATTTTATAAAATGTTTAACATCATCTATTTTTATTTTGTTATCTTTTTTTGCTTGTAGAATACTTACTACTTTACCTTCATCAAATACGACAATAGCTGGATAATTAGTTGTTAGTTTTTTCTTCTTAGTATATTTTTCATTAAAACTATTAACAAAACTATCTTGATCAATACCAGTAACATTCAAATAGATTATTTCATCAGCTAATTCATCTTTTTCAATTAACTTTTTAAATTTCTTTTCAAAGTCTCGGCAATTTTCATCATTAGCTGTACAGATATAAATAAGAGAACTTGGATTGTCTAATATATAATGTTCTAAATCTTCATTAACTATTTCTTGAAGAGAATCTCTAATAACTGGGATATCTTTTTGATATTCATCGTATACTTTATACCATTTACATAAATACAAAACCAATCCTACAAATAATAGAACTACAAAAACTAAAATTATATAATTCTTTACTTTTTTCTTTTGTTTTTCTTCTGGGGTAGTTTTCTTTGTCATCATATCACTCCCTATGTTTCTATTTTATCATAAAAATTATTTTTTTAATAGAATATTTTTAACTTCTACACTATTTTCAAGATAAAAGTCATATCTCAAATTATACTTATTAAGAATTTCTGAAGAATTTAACATAATACTATCATAGTTTAATATATGTGTAGATACTCCATCATAGAACACTGGAAACTCTTGATTATTTAAATCAACCAATTGATATTTTTGATTAATATCTATATTTAAAATATTACCTTTAATAATCATATTTTCAATTCTACCATATACTAGAATAATAAAATCTAATTCACCAAACTTATCTCTATAATCTTCAATAAGATTTATAAGTTCTTCTTCACTGAGTTCAACTGATAAAGTAAGAGTCTTAATACCTATCTTAGACAAATAATAAGCTGTGTAAATATTAGTAACATTTAAAGAATAATTACCAACAACTTCATAATTAGTGTAATTAGCAAAATCAGATATTAAACTTCTTTCTTGTAAATTACTGTTTACATCTAATAGACATCTATTTAACATATAGTAGACACTGTTATATTCTTGATATTTTTTATATAAATCTAAACTCCTTACAAAGACTCTATCGACATTAAGTTCTAAACATGCTTTTAATTGCTCTTCATTAGAAACAGAACAATTAATTTTCTTATCAGTCTTAAAATTAGTCTTAGTAAATTTAACTTCCTGTTTTAAATAATCAGTTTTTTTATTACTCCTTAATTCAATTAACTTATCAGTTAACTCCCTTCTAATATCATTAAGATCTTTAATTCTAATAAAAATATTATTATCCATTTTTATATTAAATTTATTACAGATAAAAGGACTATTACCTAATTTAGTTAATTGTTTCTTTAAAGAATCTTCACTAATTGGATTATTAATAGACTCTTCAATTATATCTCGTTCTATTTTAAGACTGTTTTCTCCATCACTAAACTCTACAATTAAATTACTATTTAATTTAGCTTTAACATTAATACTAATACTTATTTTCTTTTCTTCAACCTTTTCAAAAGCTTTTCCTAATAAATAATCCCCAGTTTTAATAACAATATCTTCTTTTATTAAACCTATTTTATTATCAATATAACAAATATCATTACATGAACTAATTAATTTCATTTTATTATCATATAAATAATTAATTATTAAACCTTTATTACTACTCAAAAATCTTATCGCATCATATTGGTGTAATTCAAAACCTTTATTTAGTTTTATTTTTATTTTATCCTTAGTTACTTCTAATACTTTACCTATTTCTAAACCAATGTGATTAGGACTATTAGTATTCATAAAATTAGAATCACTTTCATTAAAAATTCTACCTACTGTAAATTCACGATTAAAAATAGTTTTTAATTTATTAGTCTCATTTGTTAAATTAATTTCTTTCTTATCAATTAAGTTGCGATATAGTCTAGTAATAAAACCAACATATAAAGGGCTTTTCATACGACCCTCAATTTTAAAGCTATAAATACTACTATTTAATAATCTATCTATTTTAGAAGTAGTATTTAATTCTTTAGTACTTAATAAATATTTATCTTTAGCTAATACCTTATTATCTTTTTTTAAAGTATATGGAAGTCGACAATTACCAACACATTCTCCTCTATTACCACTTCTTCCTCCTAGCATACTACTCATTAAACATTCACCGGAGTATGAGATACAAAGAGCTCCATGAATAAATGCTTCTTTCTCAATTGGAACATCTATACTATCTATTTCATCAATTGATAATTCACGAGAAAAGACTACTCTCTTGACTCCTAAATCATAATATAATTTACAAATATCTTTAGATGATATATTTGCTTGTGTAGAAGCATGAATTTCTAAATTAGGATACATTTCACGTACTAAACAAATCATTCCAAAGTCTTGCATTATTAAAGCATCTACTCCATTTTTATGTAAGAAATCTACCTGTTCTAAAAAAATATCTACTTCATTATTTTTGACTAAGGTATTCATTGTTACATATACTTTAACCCCATACAAATGACAAAATCTTAATGCTTCAATTATTTCTTCATTGTCGAAGTTTTTAGCAAATTTTCTAGCCCCAAAATTTTTACATGCTAAATAGACTGCATCACATCCATTGTGAACAGCTTGTTTTAAACATTCCATATCCCCTGCTGGTACAAGTAATTCGTGCATCACAATCACCCCAAAATCACTCATATTGTATCATAAATTAAGAATATAATAAAATATGAATAATGACAGACTAAAAAAAATAAAAACTGAAAATGAAATTTGGATAATTTACCTAATAATAATTGGTTTATCATATTGGTCTAATTACTATGAGAAAGATTATTTTATAAATAATAATACTAGTAGTAAAAATCATTATAAAACAATTAATACTTTGATCTTTACAATCTTAGTTTTAATCTATACTTACTTTGAAAAAGATGCCCTAAATTCCTTTCTAGATAAAAATAAAAGTACCACAATAAAAACTTATGATACTTTAATTCTTATAGCTACTACATTTGTCTTAATATCAGGTATTATCTTTTTATATATTATTCTTGTAGATAACAATATTGATGAAGAAATAGCTTTTAATTAGTTTTAATTTTTAATATTTCTTTAAACATAAGTCCATGAGACTTTAACATTTTTTCTTCTTCTATTAGTTTTTTTATTTCATCGATGGACATATATTTTACATAATCAACTTCTTCTGTCTGAAG
The DNA here is from genome assembly GCA_902793315.1 of uncultured Erysipelotrichaceae bacterium. Classification (GTDB taxonomy): domain Bacteria; phylum Bacillota_I; class Bacilli_A; order RF39; family UBA660; genus UBA3789. Next base: position 678 of record CADBCT010000035.1, on the reverse strand, counting down.
ATTCATATCTTCTATATTAATATTCTTTTTCAAATAATATAAAAATATTAATGATTTTTCATTGTTGAAAAAACCACAAGGCCTTATTTCTTTTTCTTCTACAATTATCCCCAATTCTTCTTCTACTTCTCTTTTAATTGTACTTAATGGTGTTTCACCAAAATCAATATGACCACCGGTTGAAGAGAAGTAACTTCCTTTTTCTTTTGATGCTTTCTGTATTAAGAATTCTTCTTGATCATTTTCAATAAAGATAATTGAGACTGCGATATGTTCATTTTCATTTAAAATGACATTTTTATCTCCTCTCACAACCTTTCTTCCTGTTGGTTTTCCTTCGTTGTCATAAATACCTAAATATTCCATATATCCTCCTTTTTACAAACAAAAGACCTATAATAGGTCTTGTTTTTACATATAATTATCTGCTTTAACTTCAAAATAACTTTGTGGATGAGCACATACTGGACATACTTTTGGAGCTTCTTTACCAATGTGAACGTGTCCACAATTACGACAAATCCAAATCTTTTCTCCATCTTTACTAAATACTAATCCATCTTTTACATTTTCAAGTAATTTTCTATATCTTTCTTCATGATGTTTTTCAATAGCAGCTACTCCTCTAAATTTAGCAGCAATTGCTTTGAATCCTTCTTCTTCAGCTACTTTAGCAAA
>CADBCT010000034.1 GCA_902793315.1 uncultured Erysipelotrichaceae bacterium | reverse complement strand
TTTGAAACAGTTGAAGAGAAGAATAATCCTAACTTAGTTGGTTATAAAGTGGATATTCGTGATAAAGAGAATATTCATAAATATGTAGAAGAAGTAATAGAAAAATTTGGTAGAATTGATGTTTTAGTAAATAATGCTGGTATTTGTTACTTAGAGAAATTTGTTGATATGGATGATACTGTTCGTGATAATCATTTTGGTATTAACATTGTTGGAACTTGGAATGTATCTAAAGAAGTAGTTCCACATATGATTAAGAATAAATCTGGTAAGATTGTTAATTTAAGTAGTGTAACAGGACCAATGGTAGCTGATTCTGGAGAAGTAGCTTATGCAACTACAAAAGCAGCTATATTAGGATTTACTAAGGCACTTGCAATGGAATTAGTAAATGAAGGGATTAATGTAAATGCTATTATGCCAGGATATATTTTAACTCCAATGGTTGAGAATATGGCTAAACTATCTTGTCCAGAAAATCCACAGAGTGTTGTGGATGGAATAGCAGAAGGAATTCCAATGGGAAGATTAGGAACTATTCAAGAATTAGGGGAATTAGCTGCTTTCTTAGCAAGTGATGAAGCAAGTTATATTACTGGACAAGGAATAGTAATTGATGGAGCAAGTACACTTCCAGAGACTAAAACAATGGGTGTTTAGCTCTTTCTTTTTTTTGGTAATTAGTATATAATTGTGGAGAATAGGAGAGGTATAAATGGCAGTTTTAACTAAAGAAGAATTAAAAACAATGGATCAATATAGCTCAATTATACTTATTAGATAATCCATTACTTAGAAGAAAATTAACAATGAATGATATAAAACCAAATGTAGTTGGTCATTGGGGAACAACACCAGGGCAAAACTTTATTTATATGCATCTTAATCGTGTTATAAAAAAGTATAATTTAGATATGATTTATTTATCAGGACCTGGACATGGTGGACAGGCAATGGTTGCGAATAACTATTTAGAAGGGGTATATTCTAAATTCTATCCAGAAATTACAGAAGATGAAGAGGGTTTAAAAAAGCTTTGTAAACAATTCTCATTTCCTGGAGGTATTTCATCACATGTTGCTCCTGAAACTCCTGGTAGTATTCATGAAGGTGGAGAGTTAGGTTATAGCTTGGCTCATGCAGCTGGAGCAGTGTTAGATAATAAAGATTTAATCGCAGCTTGTGTTGTAGGTGATGGAGAAGCTGAAACTGGCCCGCTTGCAACTAGTTGGCATATTAATAAATTTTTAAATAAAAAAACAGATGGAGTAGTTTTACCAATACTACATCGTAATGGATATAAGATAGCTAATCCAACTATATTTGGTAGAATGACTAATAAAGAATTAGAAAATTTCTTTACTGGTTATGGTTGGAAACCATATTTAGTCTCAGGAAATGATCCACATAAATTACATGAAGAAATGGCTAAAGTTATGGATAAAGTAATTAAAGAAATAAAAAAAATTAAGAAAACTGGAGAAGGAAACTATCCAATGATAGTTCTTACAACTCCTAAGGGATGGACTGGCCCTAAAGAAGTAGAAGATAAAAAAATTGAAGGAAGTTTTAGAGCTCATCAAGTACCAATTCCAATTGCTATAGATGATCCACATAATTTACCTTTATTAGAGAAATGGTTAAAGAGCTATGAAATAGACGAATTATTTGATAAAAATGGTAAATTAATAAAAAAATTAAGAGATTTAAATCCTCCTCTAAATAAATGTATGGGATTTAGTCCATATGCAAATGGAGGATTACTATTAAAAGATATTAAGACACCTAATTGGGAAGATTATGCTTTAGAAATAAAACATCATGGTTCAATTGAAAGTCAAGATACAATGAACTTAGGAAAATATATTAGAGATATATTTGAATTAAATAGTGATAATAAAAATTTCCGTATTTTTGGACCAGATGAAGCTTTATCAAATAGATTTAATTATGTTTTTGAAGCAACTAATAGAACTTGGAATTATCGTACTTATAAAACTGATGAATTCTTAGCTTCAGATGGTAGAGTAATGGATTCATATCTTTCTGAACATTTATGTGAAGGTATGTTAGAAGGTTATTTATTAACAGGTAGACATGGTTTTATTCATAGTTATGAAGCTTTTGTTAGAATTATTGATTCAATGGCTTCTCAACATGCTAAATGGTTAAAAGTAACTAATGATATTCCTTGGAGACAACCAATTGCTTCACTTAATTTCTTACTAGTTAGTCATGTTTTTCAGCAAGATCATAATGGATATACACACCAAGATCCTGGCTTTTTAAATCATTTGGTTACTAAAAAAGCTGATGTTGTAAGAATGTATTTACCACCAGATACTAATTGTTTATTATCTTGTTTTGAACATTGTATTAAAACTAAAAACTATGTCAATGTCATAGTAGCTTCTAAGCATCCAAGACCTCAGTGGCTTAACAAAAAAGAAGCTAAAGAACATTGCACTAAAGGATTAGGTATTTGGGATTTTGCTAGTAATGATGAAGGCGATCCAGATGTAGTATTAGCTTGTGCTGGTGAAACACCAACACTAGAAGTTTTAGCAGCTGTGGATATTTTAAAGAAAAGTGTTAAAGGTATTAAGATAAGAGTTGTTAATGTTGTAGATTTAATGAAATTACAAAGTCCAGATACACATCCACATGGAATGAGTGATGAAGAATATGATAAAATATTTACAAAGAATAAACCAATTATCTTTAATTTCCATGGATATCCATCATTGATTCATCAATTGACTTATAAAAGACATAATAGAAATATTCATGTACATGGTTATAAAGAAGAAGGTACTATTACTACAACATTTGATATTAGAGTTCAAAATGATATAGATAGATTCCATTTAGTGGAAGCAGTATTGAGAGAAATTCCACGTTATGGTAAAACCAGTCAAGTGTTAATTGACTGGTGTGAAGATATGCTTGTTAAACATAAAAAGTATATTTCTGAAAATGGTGAAGATATGCCGTTTGTTAAAAATTGGCATTGGGAATCTAATAATTATTGAGAGGTGAAACAATGGAAACACTATTAACAGCAGCTGCCTTGCCAGTTATAGGGTTATGTTATTATATTTATGAGAAAGATAATAATAGGGAACCAATGAGTTTATTAATGAAATTATTAGGCTATGGAGTACTAATTGTTATTCCAGTTTTAATAGTTGAAGTTGCTCTTGGAGGAGTTTGTAATACTGACAATGACACTAGTCTAGTTTCAATATTTATTAAAATATTTTTTGGTGTAGCCCTTGCAGAAGAAGGATTTAAGTGGCTGGTAGTTAAGTTTAAAGCTTATGGTAATCGTGAATTTGATGAAATTTATGATATTATTGTCTATTCGGTATTTGTTTCTTTAGGATTTGCTTGCCTTGAAAACATTATGTATGTATTAATGGGTGGATTAGGCGTAGCAATTTTACGTGCTATACTATCAGTACCCGGACATGCTTGTTTTGCAGTTTTAATGGGTTATTATTTTTCAAGAGCTAAAGTTGCAAGTATAAATGGTAATAAAAGTTTAGTTGCTAAAAATATGATTTTAAGTATTTTAATGCCAATGTTATTTCATACAATGTATGATGCTTTACTATTTTGGTATGAAAATATTAATAAAGGATCAATTGTCTTAATGTTCTTATTATTTGATATTATCATGGTAGTAGTATGCTTTATTATAGTAAATAGAACTTCTAAGGTTCAACAAAATCTTAATGAAAACCTAGAAGCTGGAAGTATTGTTAATAATAATGGACAAATCAAACTAGTTGAAACTCAATCGACAGCTCGAACTATTAATTTTTGTCCACTATGTGGTACTAATGTTATGACAGGTCATTTTTGTCCTAAATGTGGTCTAAGAATTAGATAAGTATTTTAAATACAAATTTTATGATATAATATGTACGAGGTGAAATTATGAATACAAGAAAAAGTATGACTTTTCCAATAGTTATAGCTTTCATAATAATTGCAATTATAGTATATTTATTTGCTACTATTAAGCAATCAGAAATTAGTTGTTCTAAAACAAAAACATTTGATGGAAATATTCGTTTGACTGAAAGATTATTAGTAGTTACTGATGGAAAAGAAATAAATAGTATGCGATTAACAAAGACAATTGTTTTACCTGAAAAATATTTGAAAGATGATCATTATCTAGTAGGTATAAAAAACGCCTTAGAAAATACTTTAAATTATTTAGGAGATAAGGTTAGATATACAGTTGGAGAAGATCGAATAGTAGTTACTATTGAAGTTAATAAAAATGAGATACTTTTACTTGATAATATAGATTTTATTAATAGCGATGATTTACAGATTAAAATTAATTCAAATACTAAGAGTAGTGAAGTAATAACTTTATCAGTCGGTGATCATTATACTGATGGTGAATTGATGACTAGACTTAAAAATAATGGATATAGTTGTAATTAATGACTGATTATAATATAGATGAATTAGTAAATACAATTGATTTTAATAAAGGTAAATTTAATGATATCGGTAATGGAATCTTATTAACTAATAAAGAAATAGAAGTATTAGATAGATATAATATTCCATATAAAAAATGTACTAGTTTAAAAGATATTATTTTTGAAATAGAAAGTATAATTAATGAATTAGATATTATGGATGAAGACTTAGAAGAGATATCTATGAGTATTTCAGAAAGAGATTATTATCAAAACACAAATAAGTAATTTGTGTTTTTCTTTTTTAACAATATTTGTTATAATTATAATGTGAAATGAGAGTGATGATATGGTTTATTTAGATTATAGTGCAACAACTCCGGTAAATGATGAAGTACTAGATACTTATGTAAAAGTAACTAAAGAGTTTATTGGTAATCCTAATTCTTTACATAAATTAGGAATTGAAGCAAAGAAAATAATTGATGCTAGTACTGAACAAATTGCTAAAATACTTGGAGTAAAACCAACTGAAATTATTTATACTAGTGGAGCTAGTGAATCAAATAATACAGCTATTAAAGGTGTTTGTTTAAAGTATGCTAATAGAGGTAAACATATTATTACTACTGAATTAGAACATTCATCTATTGTAGCTCCATTGAATTATTTAACTACTTTAGGTTATGAAGTGGATTTTGTAGCTTTAGATGAGAACGGAAAAGTAGATTTAGATGATTTAATAAGACTAATTAGAGATGATACAGTACTTGTTACTATTTCTTCTGTAAATAGTGAAGTTGGTGTAAGACAGAATTTAAAAGAACTTAGCGAAGTAATAAAAAGTAAGAATAGTAAAACTATTTTTCATAGTGATATAACTCAAAGCATTGGTAAAGAAAAACTAGATTTAAGTTGTGTGGATTTAGCTAGTATGTCATGTCAAAAGTTTTATGGTATGAAAGGTATAGGAGCTTTAATAAAAAAAGAGAAAATAATGATTGAACCATTAATTCATGGTGGTAAAAGTACTACTATCTTTCGTAGTGGAACACCAGCTACTCCATTAATTGCTTCTTTTGCTAAAGCTTTAAGATTGATTTATGAAGATTTTGATAATAAATGTAAAAAAGTAAAAGAAGTTCATGATTATTTAATAGATAAATTACAAGATGTAGATGTTTATATTAATAGTAATGACAACTGTTTACCTAATATGGTAAATCTAAGTTTAAAAAATATTAAGAGTGAAGTAATGTTACATGCTTTAGAAGAAAAAGATATCTATATTTCTACTCAAACAGCTTGTTCTGTAGGAGATTATTCTAAAGCAGTTTATGCATTAACTCATGATAAAGAAAAATCAAGTAGTAGTATTAGAATAAGCTTATCTTATCTAACAACTAAAGAGGAAATAGACATCTTTGTTAAGGCATTAAAAGAAGCAATAGAGAAATTAAATTTTAGGAGATAATATGAAAGTAGTAAAAATAGGAGCAATCTGGTGTGGAGGATGTTTAGTCATGAATAAGACTTGGAATAAGTTAAAAGACAACTACCAGTTTGACTATGAAGAATTAGATTATGATATGGATGAAGAAGAAGTAACAAAGTATTCTCCTGGAAAAGTATTACCAGTATTTATTTTTATTGATAAAGATAAAGAAATAGATCGTTTGACTGGAGAATTTAGTTATGAAGAACTAGTAAATAAAATGATAGAAGTAGGGATTATAAATGAAAAAAACAATTAATTATATCATTGTGTTTTTATGTGCTTTTTTATTGCCTCTAACAGGTATGGCAAAAGAAAAAGAAGTGACATTATATTTATTCCATGGTGATGGATGTCCTCACTGTGCTGAAGAAATTGATTATTTAAATGGAATTTATAATGACTATGATGAACTAAAAGTAGTTAAATATGAGGTTTGGTATAATGAAGAAAATGCAGCATTATTAAATAAGGTAGAAGAAGCCTTTGAAATTAAAAGAAGTGGTGTTCCTACAACAGTAATAGGTGATACGGTAATTAAAGGGTTTAGTACAGGTACTTCTAATAAAATAAAAAGAGCTATTGAATACTATATTGAAAATGATTATATTGACCAAGTAGAAAGAATTAAAAATGGAACATATAAAAAAGAAGAAAAGAAGGATGAATTTTCTAAAGAAGAAGAAAATGAAGAATTTTTTGTTAAAGTACCTTTAATTGGTAAAGTAAACTTAAAGAATGTTTCTTTGACTACTTCAGCAGTAGTAATAGGTTTAATAGACGGATTTAATCCTTGTGCTATGTGGATACTATTATTTTTATTAAGTGTTTTAATAGGTATGAAAGATCGTAAAAGAATGTGGATTATCGGTTTAACATTTTTAATAACCTCGGCATTTGTTTATATGTTGATAATGCTATCATGGCTACAAATAGCTGTTAAAATGACTGCTGTTACTTGGATTAGAAATATTATTGGTATTATTGCTATTGGAGGAGCTATTATTAACTTACGCAGTTTTATTAAAAGTATTAATAGTAAGAATAATGATGGTTGTGAAGTAGTTGATGATAAGAAAAGGAAGACTATTTTCAAAAAAATCAGAAAGTTTACAAGTGAAAAAAGTTTACTTTTAGCCCTTGTGGGAGTAATCGGTTTAGCAATATCAGTCAATTTAGTGGAACTTGCTTGTTCTGCTGGATTACCTTTGGTATTTACAGAATTATTAGTATTGAATAACGTTAATTCTTTTATGAGATTTACATATACTTTACTTTATATTATTTTCTTTTTACTTGATGATTTAATTGTCTTCTTTATTGCTATGTTTACGATGAAAATTACTGGTATATCAACAAAATATAATAAATATTCTCACTTGTTAGGTGGAATTATTATGTTAATAGTTGGAATTTTATTGTTATTTAAGTATGAATGGTTAACATTTCAGTTTAAATAGTTAGTTTACTTATTTTGAAATTTTTTGTATAATATATATTAGAGTAGAGGGTGTTTATATGAAGGAAGAAAAGAGATTAATTACCATAAAAAATACTAACGGTGAAAATATGGAAGCTGAACTTATCACTTATTTAATTAGTGAGGATAATCAAACATCCTATATGGTTTATTCTAAAGGCGAGAAAGTTGGCGCTGAAGATGATGAAATATTCTATATTACTAGGGTTGTTAATAAAGGTAATATAGTAGAAATGTATCCAATCGAAGATGATAATGAATGGCAAGTTGTCCAAAAATTATTAAAGAAGATTGCGAATGCTTAGGAGGTTGATCAAGGTGAATAGAGATTTTATGAAAGATTTAAAGGCAGTGTTATGGGATACAACTATTGAATCTGAAAATTTAATCGAACAATTAAAGAATGAAATGGAAAGTAATCCTAGTAAGGCTGTTGAACTACAAAATCAAATTAAAGAATTAGAGTTGGGAATTACTAATTTAAAAAAAGTAAGCTTTGATTTAGAAAACACTATTGATAATCAATGCGCTAAGCTAGCTGCATTTAAAAGTAGGACAAATGAAGAAGCAACTAATACAATATCAGCCGAAGACCGTATTCAAGTTTTACACAATATAGATGACAAAGTGGTTTTAGTAGGAGAACCTAGAAAAGAAGTATTGTTATTGCTAAAAGAAAAAAAGAAGAAGAAGTAACTTATGAGCCAGAAGCTGCTCCAGAAGATATGAAAGAAGTAATGGAAAACAAAGAAGATGAAGCAGAATTAAAATTAGAAGAAGAAGTTACTGATTTAGATGAAGATTTAAAAGATGAAGAAGAATTAACAATAGTAGAAGAACCAAAAGAAGCAGTTGTTGAAGTACCAGCAGTAGAAGCTCCAAAGGAAGCAGCTGTAGAAGTACCAACAATAGAGGCTCCAAAAGAAGAGGCAGTTGAAGTACCAACAGTAGAGTCTCCAAAGGAAGCAGCTGTTGAAGTACCAACAGTAGAGGCTCCAAAAGAAGAGGCAGTTGAAGTACCAGTGGTAGAAGCTCCAAAGGAAGAAACTGTAGAAGTACCAGTGGTAGAGGCTCCAAAGGAAGAGGCTGTAGAAGTACCAACAGTAGAAGCTCCAGTAGCTGAAGAAAATCAAGTTAATTATGTAAAGCAAAGTGTAACTGAAGATAGAGGTATTATATTAAGTACTAGTCAAGCCGAAAAAACACGTGCATCATTTGATAATCAAAATGTTTTACATTCAGAAGTGACTAGAGAAAAAAATACATCTGCTGCTGAAGAAAAAGCTCCAGTAGCTGAGGCAACGCCTACAGTTGTAGAACAACCCGCAGTTAGTGAAACACCTGTCGTTAGCGACACACAAGAATTAGAAAGAATGACACAAGAATATACTGAAGCATTAACAAAAGGTGATGAGCAAAGAGCAAATGAGTTATCTAATGCTATTAGTGAAAAAAGTAAATCTTTGCAAAAAACTGCAAATTAATAATTAAAACTTAAAGGGATAGAGAGGAGAGGTTTTATGCGTAAGAAAAGAATACGAAACAAATATTCTTATTATGCAAGAATCTTATTCGCTATCTCTTTTACTTTACTCTTATATGGATTATTTTTGGATTATAATACTAATCATCATTTAATAGATCCAATTACTGATGTTATTACAACAAATAATACCAGTGATAATACAATTCACATAGAAACAGTTGAAGATAATGAAGATATTCAAGAACCTGTTGTTGAAGATACACCAATAATTGAAGAAAGAAGTCAAAGTAATAAGGTTTTAACAATTGAGGAAGCAAATAATAATCTTCGAGAAGAACTGCAAAATAAATATTCAATTATTATAAAATATGGTGAGGAAACAAGAGGTTATTCTGTAGCCGGTATCTCAACAGAAATAATTACAGATAGTAGTGTAATTAATAGTCAGCTTGTACGTTTAAAACAAGCTTTAAGTGTATATCCAGAAGGGATGTTTAGAGAAATTAAAAATGGTGGTATTCCACTTACTATAATGCTAGTCAACAAATTTGAAGATAATTCTGTTACAGGTGTAACTGATTCAAGTTATACAGATGCGATTATTTCTATATCAGCAGCTTATGCATTTGAAGATTCTTTCTATCATGAATCATACCATTATATAGAAAGATATTTGTTTAAAAAAGGTGCTAATTATAATACCTGGGATAGTCTTAATCCCCCAGAATTTCAAGGATGGGGAACTATAGATGGAACCTTATCTTATAGTAATACGTTTCTATCTACTTCACCATTTGTTAATAATTATGCTCAGACTGAAGCTTCAGAAGATAGAGCTTCTACTTTTGAGTATATGATGGCTCCTAGTAAAGCTAGCTGTTTAAATAATGGAAATATTGTTTGGAGAAAGGCTAAATTACTTGCAGATACAATTGATTTAGTTCTTTCAACTGTTAGTCCAGATGAAACTGAATATTGGGAAAGATTTTTATAAAGGAAGATATAATGAAAGAGATAGTTATAAATGAAAAACAATTAACAAAAGAAGATATGGAATCAGAAGTAATTAGAGTAAAAGGATTAATTTTAAACTCTCAAGGGAAAATTTTAATTGCTCATAATAATAACACTTATCAGTTACCAGGTGGTCATAAAGATGATAATGAAACAATTGATGAATGTATTATTAGGGAAATTAAAGAAGAAACAGGAATTGACTTGGAAGTTGCTGAAGGTCCTTTTATGTCAATTGTTACATATGATCATGATTATTTTGGTACTGGAAAAAAAGTATTAAGTAGTATTTACTATTATCGCTTTTTCTCTGATGAAGAACCAAATATGTCTGAAACAAAGTATGATGAATTAGAATTGGCCACTGATTTTAATTTATTCTACGTAAACTTTGCTGATTTTGATTCTTTTTTACAGAAAAGTATTGATGATGGTTCAATAGATAAAAATATTGGAAGAGAGATGTTATATGTCTTTTCAGAATATAATAATTTATTTGGAGGGATAGAATGAAAATATTAGTTACAGGAGGATTGGGTTTCATTGGAAGCCATACAGTAGTTGAATTATTAGAAGAAGATTATGAAGTGGTTGTGGTAGATGACTTATCTAATTCAAGTATTGAAGTAGTAGATAGCATTAAAGAAATCACAGGTAAAGAAATTAAATTTTATGAAGCAGATGTTTGTGATTTAGATGCTTTAGAAAAAATCTTTTCAGAACAAAAGATTGATGCGGTTATGCATTTTGCTGGATACAAAGCAGTAGGCGAATCAGTAAGAGAACCAATTATGTATTATGAAAACAATTTGGTTTCTACTCTTCATTTGTGTAAAAAGATGTTAGAACATGATTGTAATAAATTTATTTTCTCATCAAGTGCAACTGTCTATGGAGATCCAGAGGTATTACCAATTACTGAAGATTGTAAAGTAGGGGGTACTACTAATCCATATGGAACTACTAAATTAATGATTGAAAGAATTTTAGCTGATATACATGTGGCACATCCTGAATTTACAGCTATTATTCTTAGATATTTTAATCCAATTGGTGCTCATAAATCAGGTTTAATTGGAGAAAGGCCAAATGGTATTCCTAATAATTTAATGCCATATATTGTTAGAGTAGCTAGTGGAGAATTAGAAATTCTAAGTGTTTTTGGAGATGATTATGATACTCCTGATGGTACTGGAGTAAGAGATTATATTCACGTAGTAGATTTAGCTAAAGGACATCTAAGTGCTTTGAAGAAAGCTATTAAAGATGAAGGATTATTCTACTATAATTTAGGAACTGGTAAAGGTTATAGTGTTCTTGATTTGGTAAAGAATTTTGAAAAAGTTAACAAAGTAAAAGTACCATATAAAATTGTTGATAGACGTCCTGGTGATATTGCTGCTTGTTATGCTGATCCATCTAAAGCCTTAAAAGAATTAGGTTGGAAAGCAGAACTAGGATTAGAAGATATGATGCGTGATTCTTATAATTTTATTTTAAAACAAAGTGAAAAATAGGAGTAAATATGAATAATTTTATAATTGCTCAATTCTTTGGTATATTAGGAATAATTTTTAGTGTCTTATCAATGCAAATGAAAACTAAAAGAAATATAATGTTAATGCTATTAGCTCTTAATTTAGCTTCAGCACTAAACTTTTTATTCTTAAATAGTATTCCTGCTAGTTTGGTTTGCTTTTTCGCAGTTTTTGAAACATTAATTAATTATTTGTTTGATTCTAAGAATAAGAAAGTACCAATATATGTAGTAATTTTCTATATTGTAGTAAATATTTTATTAGGAGCTTCTTCTTATTCAAGTATTATAGATATAATTCCAGTTTCTTGTGCAATTATCTATTGCTTAACAGTTTGTATGAATAAAGAATCAAATATTCGTAAATTAATGTTTTCTAATCAGTCATTATGGTTAATATATGATATTATTGTAAAAGCATATATGTTTAGTATTTCAAATATTTTAACTTTAATATCAATCATAATCGCTATGTACAGATACGATTATAAAAAAAAATAAGCAATACATAGTATTGCTTTTTGGATGCGTGAGTGTAATATTATTTAGACTTATTATCTGTTAAATTATCAAGAGCATATTCTAAACATTCATTTACTATTCTATTAATAGATAAATTATGTTTTTTAGATAATTCTTCAATCTTATATAAAGTTGTACTTTTAATACGGATTGTTTTTAAAACAGTTTTTTCTTCCTGAACATTTGGAAGCTTAAAGTCCTTCATAATATCACTCTCATTTTGATTGTAATCAATTGTAGTACAAATCGTAAGATACACAATTTGTACTACAAATATAGCTATTAGTATTATTCGTAAAGTATAAAAAAATGTACGAATATATTAAAAGTAAAGGTTGTTTTAAAGAAAATAATACTGTATAATATAAGCGTTGGAGGGAATAATATGGCAAAAAAGGAAAATAAAAATATTCATGAGATTACTGTAAAAATAGAAGGTGATTCATGGACTAAAGCACTTGATAAAGTATTTAAAGAAAAACAAAAAACAGTAAAAGTAGATGGATTTAGAAAAGGTAAAGTACCAAGAAGTGTTTTTGAAAAGAAGTTTGGTAAAGAATCATTATATTTTGATGCAGCTAATGCAGTATTACAAGAAGCTTATTTAAAGGTAATGGAAGATTCTAAATTAATACCGGTTGTTCAACCTGCTGTTGATATAAAAGATATTACTGAAGATGGTGTAGAATTTATCTTTAAAATTGTTACTAAACCAGATGTAAAAGTAAAGAAATATAAAGGTTTAGGAGTTAAACCTGAAAAAGTAAAAGTTACTAAAGATGAAATTGATCATGAAATTGGTCACTTACTAGAAAGATATACTGAATTAGTTTCTAAAGAAGGAAAAGTTCAAGCCGGAGATGTAGCAATTATTGATTTTGAAGGATTTAAAGATGGAGTAGCATTCGATGGTGGAAAAGGAGAAAATTATTCTTTAGAAATTGGTTCTAATACTTTTATTCCAGGATTTGAAGAACAAGTTATTGGTATGAAAGCCGGAGAAGAAAAAGACATTAATGTAACTTTCCCAGAAGATTATGGTGCTAAAGAATTAGCTGGAGTTCCAGTAGTGTTTAAGGTAAAAGTAAATGAAGTTAAAGAGAAAAAACAAAGAGAATTAGATGAAGATTTCTTTGAAGATTTAGGTATGGATGATATTGATTCTGAGGAAAAATTAAGAGAAGAAATTAAGAAATCATTAGAAGCTCAAAAAGAAATGGATGCTGAAAATAAATATGTTGATACTTTATTAGAAACAGTATCAAAGAATGTTGAAGTAGATATTCCTGAAGAAATGGTAGAAGAAGAAATTGATCGTTTAATGACTCGTTTTGAAGAACAAATGAAGATGCAAGGTATTTCTTTAGATGTTTATTATCAATTTACTAATTCAACAGAAAAAGATTTAAGAGCTCAAATGGAAAAAGAAGCTTATAATAATGTTTTATATCGTTTAATGTTAGAAGAAGTAATGAAATTAGAAAAGATTGAAGTAAGCATGAAAGAAGCAGAAAAAGAAGCAGAAGAATTAGCTAAGAAATATCAAATGGAAAAAGAAGAATTCTTAAAACAATTTGGTGGATTAGAACTAGTTCAATATGATTTAGAAATGCGTAAAGTAATTGATAAATTAAAAGAATTAAATAAGTAATAAAAATACTCTATAAAAAGAAATTTTTATAGAGTTTTTTGTTGAAAAAAAATTATATTAAGATATAATAGTAAGCAGTATTTAATTCTTGGGAGGTGTTATATCAGTGGATAATAAATTATTAGTATTAATTATTAATGACATGGTAATCTTCCCAAATAATGAAGTTAGAATAGAGTATGACAATAACTATGATAAACAGATGATAGATATTGTGAATAAAATAGGTGACAATTTAATGTTAATTGTTAATCCTATTGAAGACAAAGCTGTTAATGTTACTTCATTTCCTAAATATGGAGTATTAGGACGTTTAAAATTAAAAATGAATGTTCCTAATGGAAAAACAAGATTAGTTATTGAGGGAATAGATAGAGTAGAATTATCTGATTTTATTGAAGAAGATAATTATTTTAGAGCTAATTATAAACCAGTAGATATTATTGAAACAGAAGATGCTCAAGTTTATTTTAATATTATTTTAAAGACATTAGATAGTTATGTTGTGAAAGTACCCTATATGGGTAATGCTATTATGAGTCAAGTAGATAATGTTGATACTTTAAGTGATTTATGTGACTTAATAGTTAGTTATTTACCATTAAATTATGAAGATAAGAAAAAGTATATTACAACAATTGATTCAATTGAAAGAGCTAAATATTTAGTTGTTGATATGAATAGAGATTTAAAGTATGTTGAATTAGAACAACAGATAGAAGCTGAAGTAGAAAAAGAATTAAATGAAACACAAAAAGAGTATTTCTTACGAGAAAAAATAAAATTAATGCAGAAAGAATTAGGAGAAGGAAATACTAAAGATTCTGATGTTGAAAGAATTAAGAAAAAGCTTAGTAAATTAAAATGTAATAATAAAGTAAAAGATAAAATAGAAAGAGAATTAGAAAGATATAATAGTCTTAATAGTAATTCTCCAGAATTAGGAATGATTAGGGAATATCTAGAATGGATGGTTAATCTTCCCTGGAATAAATTTACTAAAGATAATGATGATTTAAATAAAGTAAAAGATATTTTAGATTCTTCTCATTATGCATTAGAAGAAGTAAAAGATAGAATCTTAGAGTATCTAGCAGTAAAACAGAATACTAATAATCTACGTAGTCCAATTCTTTGTTTAGTAGGGCCTCCTGGTGTTGGTAAAACCTCACTTGCAATTAGTATTGCGAAAAGTCTAGGAAGAAAAACTGCTAAGATAAGTGTTGGGGGAATAAATGATGAAGCTGAAATAGTAGGTCATAGAAGAACTTATATTGGAGCTTCACCAGGTAGAATTATTCAAGGTATTAGAAAGGCCGGTACTACTAATCCTGTCTTTATAATTGATGAGATTGATAAGATGACTAAAGATATTAAAGGAGATCCTGCTAGTAGCTTATTAGAGGTATTAGATCCAGAACAAAATAGTAAGTTTAGCGATCACTATATTGAAGAAGAATTCGATTTAAGTAAAGTAATGTTTATCGCAACAGCTAATTATGTAGAACAGATTCCTTATGAATTAAGAGATAGATTAGAAATAATTAATATTTCTAGTTATACAGAATATGAAAAATTAGATATAGCTAAGAACCATTTAATACCTAAAGAGTTAGAAGAACATGGACTTACTAGTCTACAAGTTCAAATGGAAGACGAAGCTATTCTAACTATTATTAGAAATTATACAAAAGAAGCAGGAGTTCGTGAATTAGAAAGAACTATTGCAACATTATTTAGAAAGATTGTTAAAAGTATTTTATTAACTACTGATGTTAATTTCTATAATATTGATAATAAAATGATTGAAAAATTATTAGGTAAGAAAAAATATCTTTATTTAGAAAATTCTGGTAAAGACGAAATAGGTGTAGTTAATGGAATGGCCTATACTATTTTTGGAGGAGATATTCTTCCGATAGAAGCAACTCTTTTCAAAGGTAAAGGGGATTTAGTCTTAACAGGATCATTAGGTGAAGTAATGCAAGAATCATGTCGTATTGCTTTAAACTATATTAAATCAAATATGGATAAATATAAGATTAAGAACGAAGTGTTTGAAAACAATGATATTCATATTCATGTTCCAGAAGGAGCAGTTAATAAAGATGGTCCTTCAGCTGGAGTAACAGTAACTACAACTCTTATTAGTTTATTTACTAAAAAGAAAGTTCCAAAGACAATTGCTATGACTGGAGAAATAACTTTAAGAGGAAGAGTTCTAGGAATAGGTGGTTTAAAAGAAAAAGTAATTGGTGCTCATCGAGCAGGAATTAAGACTATTTTTATTCCAAAAGAGAATGAAAAAGATTTGGATGAAATTCCAAAAGAAGTAAAGAAAGATATTAACTTTATTACAGTTAATAATTATAATGATATTTTCAAAGTAATATTTCAAGGTGGTAATAAATAATGAATGAAGAAAGAAATAGATTTTTAGATTTAATTAATTTAAAAGGGCAATTAATTAATTTTGATAGTCGAGAATTAGTAGAATATTATAAGAATGATTATGATGGTTATGTAATATTTTTAAACTCTGTAGAACAATTAATTAATAGTGAATTACCTTTTCTATTATTAAATAATGAAGAATATATTGACAAAATTTTAACAGTAGCTTCAGCATATAGATTTTCTAAGGATGATTCAAATGTAAAAAAATTAATTAATCGAATAATAGTTGCAATGAATGAAATAATAGATCTTTCAGAAGGAGATAAGTATGCATATCGCTATAATTATTTAGTAAAGCAAGAAAATTTAAGGGATGCTAGGTTCTATGAAGAAGATGAATTTATTGCTGCACTAAGCTTTGATTCTTATCTTGCTTGTATTTTACAAAGACATAATCCAGAGTATATATTAGAAGCTTGTAATAATGAAGCTACTTTAAAGTCACTTAAATATATGTCAAGAGTATGTCCAGAATTCTTTAATGATGAAGAAGTTATGAAAAATACGATGTCAAAACTAGATTCTATTACAAGTAAATTTAATAGAGAGCAATTTAAAAGAAAAATGGATTTGGATGTTCATGTTGATGATATAAAAGAGAGAATAGTAAAAGTCTATAAAAAAGGAGAATAATTATTCTCTTTTTTTCATACCTTTATGTAGGAGGATATATATGCAAAAAAAAGTTGCTTTTGATAAAAAAATAGAATTTCCTACTATGATAGGAGAAATAAGTGCTATTTCACTAGACCAAGAATTAGAATTCATTGATGAAACAAGTATTACTGGGAATTTATTATTAACTGGTAAATATAAAATAACTGAAGCATCTAGAGTAGAAGAAGATTTTTCTTATAAAATACCAGTAGAAATAGCTCTTACTAAAGAATTAAAACTAGAAACAACTAATATTGAAATAATAGATTTTTCTTATGATATAGTAAATGATAATTCGCTAAATTGTTCTATTGAATTACTAATTGAAGGAGAAGAACAAGAAGAATTATTAGAAGTTAGGGAATGTGATGATGATCCAGAATCAAAAGAGATTGAAATTCCAAGTATTGAAAATAATGAAGAAGATAGAGAAGAGACAAATACAATATTTACTAACTTAACTGAAGAAAATGAAACTTATGGTACTTTTATAGTTTATATGATGCATCAAGATGAAACGATTAATATGATATTAGAAAAATATCATACAACAGTTGAGGAACTAGAAAAATATAATGATTTAAAAGATTTAAAAATAGGGACTAAATTAATTATCCCAGTAATAAATGAATAAGATTTTAGAAGAATTAAAAAATAATAATTATTCAGTTAATAGTATTATTAAATTAAATAGTAATTTAATTATTACTTCTAATAATAAAAAATATCTATTGATAAAAAAAGAAGAATTTTCTAAAGAAATAAGGAATTACTTAAAAAGTATTAATTGTAATTATTATTTACCTTGGATTGATACATTAACTAATTATGAAGTATTAGAGTATTATGATAGTGATAATAATTTAAAAGAATTAATTTTATCTTTAAGCGATATTCATTATAATTCACTAATTACTAATAATTATACTGAAGAAGAATTAAAAAGTATTTATGAAGAAAAAGTAAAAGAAATAGATGAGGTAATGACTTATACTTTAAAACTACAAGATTATATTGAAGAATTGTATTATACAAGAAATGATTATTATCAAACTATTATTAATATTAGTAAAGTTTATAATATTTTAAGAACATCAAGGTATTATTTAGATAAATGGTATAGTCTAAATGATACTAGTTATCGAGAAGTATTATTAATAGGTAATACTTCATTAAGTAATTTTATTCATAATCAAAAAAACTATTTTATAGATTTTAAAAATAGTAAAAGAGGTAATATTACAGGAGATATTATTAGTTTTTATAAGAGTAATTATTATGATGAAATATATAGTTTGTTTACTTTATATAATTCAAAAATAAATTTAACTGAAAAAGAATTATATTTATTTTTAAGTTCTATTTGTTTAGTACCTAAAATTAGTTTTAGTAATGATTTAAACAGTAATTTAAAAGTAATAAAGGATTATTATGATTATATTGATCGAACAATGAGTTTTGTTTTAGAAAAAGATAAAGAATATCAGAAAACAAATAAAGAGATATTCAAACAAGAGAATAATGACATTAAGCTTAGTAGTGATGAAAATAAGAATTAATATTTGGTAAAAAATAATTATAAAAGTAATAATAATAGCTGATAAGAAGAAAAGATTATTTCTTCTTTTTTGTTTACAAGAATTGCATCTACAAAAAAGATTGTGTTTTAAATTCATAAAATCACCTATAATAATTTATTCTTAGAAAAAATTATTGTGAAGAAAAATAATAGATGTTATAATAAGTGTTAGAAAAGAGGTAGATTATGGAATTAAAAGGAAGTAAAACAGAACAAAACTTAATGACTGCATTTGCAGGTGAAAGTCAAGCTAGAAATAAATATACATATTTTGCATCTAAAGCAAAAAAAGATGGTTATGAGCAAATAGCAGCTATCTTTGAAGAAACTGCTAATAATGAAAAAGAACATGCTAAAATGTGGTTTAAAGAATTAAATGGTGGAGAAGTACCTTCAACTATTGAAAACTTAGAAGCTGCTGCTGATGGTGAAAATTATGAATGGACTGATATGTATGAAGAATTTGCTAAAGTAGCTGAAGAAGAAGGATTCAAAGCAATTGCTGCTAAATTTAGAGGAGTAGCTGCTATTGAAAAACATCATGAAGAAAGATATAGAAAA
>CADBCT010000033.1 GCA_902793315.1 uncultured Erysipelotrichaceae bacterium | reverse complement strand
AAAATAATATACCAAATCCTGCAACTTATAAATTTGAAAATAATATAGGTAAATCTAAACAAAGTAATACAAGAGAGTGGAATGCTAAAATGGTTGATAGAATCTTAAAAAATGAAACTTATATAGGAACTTTAATACAAAATAAATATAGAAATGTAAGTTATAAGAATCACAACCAAGTATTAAATGATGAATCAGAATGGACTATAACTGAAAATCATCATAAGGCAATTATTGATAAAAATACTTTTAACAAAGTCCAACAATTATTAAAAGTACCTAAAAGAAATAAAACTAGTAATGGAGAAGATATTTTATCCGGCTATTTTAAATGTAGTGATTGTGGTGATCCAATGTATATAAAGAAAGGTAAAAATAAAGATTACTATTATTGTAAAAGTTATATAACAAATGGCCTTTGCACTAATCATTCTATAGAAAAAAACAAATTATACGATGAGATATTAAAACAAATGAATTTAAAAAGAGTAGAAAGCAAAGAAATAAAAAAGTTAACAAGAAATAGAATTGTAAAATATATTGATAATATTTTTATTCATGAAGATAAAAGTATTGAGATTAATTTTAAGGAAGATATAAATTCTATTTAATAATTATGTTATAATGTTATAGAAAAAAAGGAAGTGATTTCTAATGAATAATCAAGATAATGAAAAGGTGTTTCAAAAGAGCCAAATCAATTGGTATCCAGGTCATATGGCTAAGACTAAGAGAGAAATTAGTGAAAAGATTAATTTAATTGATATAGTCTTTGAAGTAGTAGATGCTAGAATGCCACTTAGTAGTAAAATAGCTGATATAGATGATTTGATTAAAGATAAACCTAGGGTTTTAATCATGACTAAATATGATTTGTGTGATAAAGAAGAAACTAATAAAATAGGAAATTATTATAAAGATTTAGGATATCATGTTGTAATGTGTGATTTAATGAATGGTAATACTAATGAACTTCTTAATATTAGTAAATCTATTATGAATGATATTAATAAGGATAGAGTATCTAAAGGTATGAAAGAAAGATCTGCTCGTATCTTAATAGTAGGAGCTCCTAATGTTGGTAAAAGTACTTTAATTAATAGATTAGTAGGTAAGAAAGCTGCTGGAGTTGGTAATAAACCGGGATTTACTAAAAGTCTTAGTTGGATACGTATTAATAAAGATTTAGAATTATTAGATTCACCAGGTATATTATGGCCTAAATTAGAAGACCAGGAACAAGCTCATATTCTAGCTAGTTTATCTTCTATTAAAGAAGAAATATTAAATAATGATCAAATAGCTACTTTTATTCTTAAAAAGATGTATGAATTATATCCAGAAAGATTAAAAGAAAGATATGGTATTGAAGAACTAGATGAAGACTTGATAGAAACATATGATTTGATTGGTAAAAGAAGAGGAGCTCTATCTCGTGGAGGAATAACAGATTATGAAAGAGTTTCTGATATAATTATCAAAGATTTACAAAATGGATACTTAGGAAATATAACTCTAGACAGGTTGAAATAACCTGTTTTTATTGACTTTTTCCAACATTTGTGGTATAATTTATATACATTTGAGGATGACATACAGGTTTGAATAAAAAGGGGGAACTATTAAGGATTTATAATTCTTAATGGGAAAGTATGTTATATATTAATGAATGTATTAATTATGATACACCAGTTAGATTAGTATGTGAAAAAGAAAAGAAACCATTATTTGGAAAAGCTGAGCCTAAAATATATTTTAAAAACTTTAACCATGCAGAGTTTATTGGTGAAGAACTATGTGGAATTAGAAATATTCGCTGTGCTCATTATTTTATTGCTGGTTTAACTAAATTTAAAATTAATAAAACTTTAAAACGTGGTGAAATAGATAAATATAGTCCAAGTATTGGTATTGGTTCACAAGATTTCATGGAACAAGGTAAGAAATATAAGTATTTGTATGACTATGAAGAAAAAGCTGATAACGGCTTTGAATCAATGCTAAGAAATACTAAAAATGATGAAAACAAAAAGCAATTATGTAGAGATATGTTAGAGATGTTAGCTTTAGATATTTACATGGGTCAATCAGATAGAAGTGAAGTTAATATTATGTTTGAAGAAGATAGAGAAGGAAATATTAGATTAGCTCCTTTATACGATTTTGAACATTCATTAAATAGTACTTGTATTGATAATAATAATCTCTATATAAATTGTTTATATAATTTTAAAACAATTGATGATTGTAAAGAGTTTATTAAACAATATCCATTATTTAGAGATATCTTAGCTAGTTATTTAAATGTTGATTTAATTAGTATAATCAGTAGAAGTTATGGCAGAAGAGGATTAACTATACCTAGTGATAGATGGAACTTTTATATGGACTTTGATCAAAAACAAAAAGAGAAAATTCAGAAAATATTGACAAGAGCTTAAGCTCTTTTTTCTTGCATAAAAAGATAATTATTAGTAAACTCATATTAGGTGATATTATGGATAAAGACACTAGAAATATATTATTAGGGTGTTTGATTGCTTTAGTAATAATAGTTGGAATTATATATGCCATAAAATACTTTGAAAAACGCGATTATTATTCTGAGGATAATTATTATCAAGAACAAGATTCAATGGATTCATATTATAGAGAAAATAGTATAAAAGTAGATATTGAAACAAATAAAAAGACTGAATATAAAGACTATTTATTACATGATGGTAATATATTAGTTGAAGTTCATAATGAAAATGGATATAATACTTCTGCTAGAATTTATGTGGAATTCTTTGATGGTAATAAAGAAACAATAGCTATAAGAGATGGCTATATAAATTATATTGGTTCTCATAAAAAAGCATATGAGGAAATAGCTGTTGAAAAGGGTCTTCAAGATTTATATGAAACATATGAAGTTAAAGTAATGTCTTCTTATGAATATGAAAAATATACAAAAAGATATTATCACGATAAAGATATAGAGTTTATTTCTTTAAATAGAGATCAACTTAAGTTTAAAAATAATTATAATAAAAAATTAGATGGTACTTGGGCTCTTTTATACTATGATAAGAATGGTAAAATAATTGGATATTCTCAAGAATATTTTTATAAAGCAAAACCTCATAAAACTACTACACTTGATGCATATATAGAACATTGTGATTATAGTAGAATTGAAGTTATATTATTAGAAGCAGATAATTACTAGATAGGAGAAATCATGACAAAAAAAGAAATATTTGAAAAATTAAAAGAAATAAATATTGATACTAGTAAATATATAGTTGTAGG
This sequence comes from uncultured Erysipelotrichaceae bacterium, assembly GCA_902793315.1. Classification (GTDB taxonomy): domain Bacteria; phylum Bacillota_I; class Bacilli_A; order RF39; family UBA660; genus UBA3789. The sequence continues at coordinate 11,896 of CADBCT010000033.1, read as the reverse complement.
AGATGCTAGTTTAGTTTGTCATGGAATAATAAGTAAGTGTGATGAAATTAAAGTACATAGTCTTATTCCATTTATTAGTAATAGTATTAATGTAGAGGTTGTTAAGAAACTAGATAAGAGTAATGAAATAAATAATTACTTTTTTCAAAGAATGGATGAATACTTAAAAGATTGTACAGATAAAAGTTTAATAAAAAAAATAGAATTATATTTGGATTGTCAAGATACTTATAAGAATGAAAGAGAACTAAAAAAAGAAGGATATACTTTAATTGGTGGAGTAGATGAAGTGGGAAGAGGCCCTTTAGTTGGACCAGTAGTTGCGGCCTGTGTAGTACTTCCTGATAAGTTTAATTTAGAAGGACTTACCGATAGTAAAAAACTAAGTGAAAAGAAAAGAGATTATTTTTACGAGGAAATAAAAAAACAAGCAATTGCTTACGGAATAGGTATTGTATCTGAAAAAAGAATAGATGAGATTAATATTTATGAAGCTACTAAAGAGGCAATGGTTGAGGCTATTAATAATTGTAAGATAAAACCAGATTATGTTTTAACAGATGCGTGTTTTAACAGATGCGATGAAATTAGATTTAGATATTCCTGTTAAACCTATAATTAAAGGAGATTTAAGAAGTATTACAATTAGTGCTGCTTCAGTACTCGCTAAAGTAACTAGAGATAAAATGTTATATGAATTAGATAATAAATATCCAATGTATGATTTTAAGAATAATGTGGGTTATCCTACAAAGAAACATTTAGAAGCAATTAATAAATATGGAATAATAAAAGAGCATAGAAAAAGTTATGGACCAGTAAAAGAATATTTGGAAGGTGAAAGAAATGAAAAAGAAAGTGAAAAAGGAAAATAAAAAAACAACAAAAAAGAAATAAAAGCCGCAAAAAAGAAATAAAAGCCGCAAGAGCTGGAGAATGGCATGCCATTTGTTATTCATTTAATTGAAAATAATAGATAGTTTTTTGTACAATTTTACATTTTATGCGTAAGATATAAATGAGGAAAGAGTTGACAAAAACTATTTTTTAATTTATAAGTTATAAATGACTGGAGGGGTCTTATGGCAAAAAACTTAGTTATAGTGGAAAGCCCTAGTAAAAGTAAAACAATTGAAAAATATCTAGGTAAAGATTATAAAGTTGTTTCATCTAAAGGACATATTCGTGATTTAGCAACTTCTGGAACGTTAGGCTTAGGAGTAGATATAGAACATGGATTTAAACCAAATTATATTCCTATAAAGGGAAAATCTAATGTAATTAAATCTTTAAAAAAAGATGTAAAAGAAAGCGATACAGTTTATCTTGCTAGCGATCCAGATCGTGAAGGAGAAGCTATTGCTTGGCATTTAAAAGATGCTTTAGGTATTAAAGATAGTAATTATAAACGAGTATTATTTAATGAAATTACTCATGATAAAGTTATTGAAGCAATTAATAATCCGACAGTAATTGATGATGATCTAGTAAGATCACAAGAAACTAGAAGAATTTTAGATCGTATTATCGGATTTAGACTTAGTAAATTATTGCAAGCTAAAATTGGAGCTAAAAGTGCTGGTCGAGTACAAAGTGTTGCTTTAAAACTAATTGTTGATCGAGAGAGAGAAATAGAAGCATTTATTCCTGAAGAATATTGGAAAATCATTGCAATATTTCCAGAATATGAAGCTGAATTATTTAAATATAAAAATGATGATATAGAATTACATAGTGAAGAAGAGGCTAATGATGTTCTTGATCATTTAGGAGAAGAATATACTGTTGAGAGTATTGATAAAAAAGAAAAAGGTCGTAAAAGCAAGTTGCCTTTTATTACTTCAACTCTTCAACAAGAAGCATCTACTAAATTAGGATTTCCTGCTCGTAAAACTATGAGTATTGCACAAAAGTTATATGAAGGAATTGATTTAGGAAATGAAACAGTGGGTTTAATTACTTATATGAGAACTGATTCAATTAGATTATCTAATGACTTTATTAAACCAGCTATGAAATATATTGAAGAAACATATGGTAAAAAATATGTTGGTCATGTAAAACAAGGTAAGAAAAAGGATAATGTTCAAGATGCTCATGAAGCAATTCGTCCAACTAGTGTTTTAAGAGAACCATTAAAAGTAAAACAATATTTAAGCAAAGATGAATTTAAATTATATAGTTTGATTTATAAAAGAACACTAGCTAGTTTAATGAGTGATGCAGTCGTTAATCAAACAACAATTATTTTTGATAATAATGATTATAAATTTAAAACTACTGGTAGTGTTTTAATCTTTGATGGTTATTTAAAAGTATATGCTGACTATGAATCTAGTGAAGATAAAATCTTACCAGAGATTGGTGATAATGAAGTGGCAATTACTAACAACGTTGAATCAACTCAACATTTCACTAAACCACCAGCTAGATATACTGAAGCTTCTTTAATTAAGAAATTAGAAGAAGAAGGTATTGGTAGACCAAGTACTTATGCAACTATTATTGATACTATTAAAAGTCATGATTATGTTACTTTAGAAGAAAAGAAATTTAAACCTACTAGTATGGGTTTTGAAACAACTGATGCATTACAAGGGTTCTTTAGTGATTTAATCAATACTGAATATACTCGAGAAATGGAAACTGAATTAGACACTATTGCTGATGGTAAATTAGTTTGGAATGAAGTTTTAAAAAAATTCTATGATGTCTTTGAACCTCGAGTAAAAGCTGCTTTTTCTGAAATGGAGAAAAAAGCTCCAGAACAAACCGGAGAGTTATGTCCTAATTGTGGTAGCCCTCTAGTAGTAAGAAAAGGTAAATATGGAGAATTTGTAGCTTGTAGTAATTATCCAACTTGTAAATACATAAAAAAAGAAGAAGTGCAAGTTGTAGAAATTTGTGATTGTCCTAATTGTTCTGGTAAAATTGTTGAAAAGAAAAGCCGTAAAGGAAAAATTTTCTATGGCTGCAATAATTACCCTAAATGCAAAACAGCTTATTGGGATAAACCAATAGGCGAAGCATGCCCTGAATGTGGTAAAATGCTTACAGAAAAAAATGGAAATGTCAAATGTAGTGAGTGCGATTATACAAAATAGCACTCTTTTTTTGATATTTTTTCATTATAATGGTATTATAAAAGAGAATGAGGTGGTATTATGGCTAAATTCTATATTGTTGCAAGAGAAGCTGAGAATTATAGTCTTATCATAGTTGAAGATGGTAATCATTTAGAAGATATTGATATTCTTACTAATAAGTTTTCTAATAAAGAAGAATTTATTAATTATTTAAATAAGCGAGGATATCATTTTTCTGATAATGTAGATTTGTTTGTTGTGAATAAAGGAAGAAAAGAAATCTACCATCGCGAATTAATCTATGGTAATTATGATTTGACTGTATTAGCGAAAAGATCAAAAGATGGAAAATTAGATGTTACTGATACATGCAATATATTATTACAAAAAGCACAAGAAGATTTTGAGTTTCAAGATTTAATAAGAAAAGATACTTTTGAATTATATGGTGAATTAAGAACAATGATTTTAAATTCACTTAGAAACAGAAGAATTAGAATAGCTCCTTCTAAGAATTGGATGAGACATAATTATTATGTTGGTAGAGATTCTATTGTATCTATTGATATTTTTGAAAAAGAAAAATCAAAGTTTGAAACTACCGAGAATTTCTCTCATAATAGAAAAGAATTAAAAGAACAAAGACAATTATTAGACAAATACTTAGATAAAAAAATAGATTGTGATAATGAACAAATATCGCTAATAGGAGAGCCTAAAGATTATATAAACCTAACATATGTTAATACAGAAAAAATAAAAAATGAACCGCCTAAGAAAATAAAAAAAGACAAAAAATTTGGCTTTATAAATGATAAGTTATTTGATAAATTAACTATCCCATTTGATGTAATAACTGATGATATTGATTATCGTCTTGTTAATAATATTGCAGATTGTATTTTAAAGTTGCCATATCATAAAATACCTTGGGGTAAAAAAGAAAGATATGAAATTGATTTTAAAAAATGGTCTAAGTATTCAGGTATTGAATGTAATGAGTATGATGCTAAATTTTTAAATAGCTTACTTGAAACTTCATTAAGACAGAATTCTTATTGGAGAAACTTTTATGGTAGTAAAGAACATAGTACTCCAGCTATTTTAAGTGAAAAAAGAAGGTATCAAAAAAGTGTTTATACTACATTAATAAATGCAGCAAAAAATAAAAACGATACTTACAAAAAAGCTTATAATTTTTATTTGATATATCAAGCTATGGTTAATGATTTTAATAAAAATGATAATCGAGGCGGTTATGGAAGAAAATAAAGAATTAGTTGAATATTTAGAGTATTTAAAATATCAAAAGAATTATTCTGATTATACGATTAAAAGTTATAAAGATGATGTTTTAGAATATTTAAATTATTTAAATAGAGAAGCTCTTAATTTTAAAAAAGTAGAGTATAGTGATATTAGATTTTACTTAATGTATTTAAAAGATGAGAAGAAAGATGATAATTCTTCTATTAATAGGAAATTAAGTTCATTAAGAGGTTTTTATAAATTTATGGCTAATGAAGGAATTGTTAAGAGTAATGTTTTTTCTTTAGTTAATGGACCTAAAAAAAGCAAAAAACTACCTAGATATTTTGAATATAATGAATTAGAAGAATTATTTAAGGTACCAGATACTAGAAATCCTTTAGGACAAAGAGATTTATTGTTGTTAGAAATGTTATATGCAACTGGAGTGCGTGTTGGAGAATTAGTTAGTATTAAAGTAAAAGATATTGATCTAAATAATCGCAATATTTTAATCTTAGGAAAAGGCAATAAAGAAAGATTTGTTCAATTTGGGGAGTATTGTGAAGATATTTTAAAAGAGTATTTAAAAGATGGAAGAAAGATTTTAAATAGTAAAGATAGTGAATATTTATTTTTAAATAATAATGGTGGAGAGTTAACTGAACGAGGAGTTAGATTTATTCTTGATAAGTTAATAAAACAAACTGGTATTAATAAAAATATATCTCCACACATGATTAGACATAGTTTCGCAACACACTTATTAAATGAAGGTTGTGACTTATTAACAGTTCAAAAATTATTAGGACATGAAAGTATAAAAGCAACACAAATCTATACACATGTTACAACAGATAGGTTAAAAGAAGTCTATTATCAAAGTTTTCCAAGGGCTAAAAAGGATGATTAATAGTAGAAATTAAAGAATAACTCTTTAATTTTTTGCTTTTATTATGTATAATAATATTGATTCGGAAAAGGATGTGTTCTTTTATGGATTATGAGTTCAGTTCCCAAAAAGAATTATTTATGAGAGTAAGACCAGCTCTTAGAAGTAAATGTTCTGAATTAAAGAGATTAGGTTATTCCAAAATAAAAGAATTTGATATTTGGAATTATCTAATTATTAAGAAGTGGAAGCAAGCTCAAGGATTAATGCTTTCAGATATTGTTAATGATATTATGAATGTCAATTGGGAAGAAATAAATAACTATTTGGAACAAAAAGAAGAAAAGACACATAGTCCTAATAATGATTTAGATATTATATGAGGTGAGTTACATGAAAGGTAAAAAGAAAAAGAATGGAAAAAAGAAAATAATAATTAATTCTAGTATTTTAATTATATTAGTAATTGCTATTTGCTTATTATTTGTACCATTATTTAAAGGATTAAAATTTGGATTAGATTTACAAGGTGGATTTGAAATTTTATACAAAGCCGAATCTATTGATGGATCTAAAATGAATAAGGAAAAGATTACGGCTACTTATAAAACTTTAAGTAAAAGAATTGATAGTTTGGGAGTAAGTGAACCAGAAATTATTGTTGAGGGAAATGATAGAATTCGTGTTAAATTAGCCGGAGTTAAAAACCCTGAAGAGGCTCGTACTCAATTATCAACAGTAGCTACTCTATCATTTAGAGATATTGAAGATAATTTACTTATGAGTAGTGATGTTTTAAAAGCAGGTGGAGCTAAAATTGGTCAAGCAGCTGATGGTACACCAGCCGTAGCTTTATCAGTAAAAGATAAAGATAAATTCTATGAAGCTACTAAATCAATAAGCGAACGTGGAGAAGGAAAAAACTACATTGTTATTTGGTTAGATTATAATGATTTAACTGATAGTTATGAAAGAGAAGGTAATTTATGTGGTACTAATGAATCTAACTGTTTAAGTGCAGCTACAGTATCACAAGGATTTGCTAGTGATGTAATTATTCAAGGAAGTTTTACTCAAGAAGAAGTAAGCAATTTAGTTGATTTAATTAATAGTGGATCATTACCATCAAAATTAACTGAGTTATCATCAAATACTGTAGGAGCATCATTTGGTGAACAAACGTTACAAACTACATTGATTGCTGGTATTATTGCTATTGCAGCAATTATGATTATTTTAATGGTAATTTATCATTTTGCTGGATTTATTTCTTCAGTATCAATGATGATTTATGCATTCCTAGTATTCTTAGTATTCTGGTTAGTAGGTGGAGTATTAACCCTTCCTGGAATCGCAGCTTTATTACTAGGTATAGGTATGGCAGTAGATTCTAATGTTATTACATTTGCTCGTATTAGAGAAGAACTATTAAAAGGAAGAAGTTTGCCAGTAGCCTTTAGAGAAGGATCTAAATCAAGCTTTAGTGCAATAATTGACTCTAATATTACAACATTAATAGTAGCTATTATTATGTTTATGTTTGGTGAATCTAGTATTAAAGGATTTGCTACTATGTTAATTATTACAGTACTTGTTACTATGTTTACTATGGTATTCTTAACAAGATTATTATTAAAACTATTTGTTAAGACTGAATACTTTAATGATAAAGTTAAATTATTTATTAATATTAATAAGAAAGATATCCCTGATGTTTCTAAAAATGAAAAACCAAAACCTAATAGATTCCATAAAATTAATTTCTTTAAATATAAGAAAGCTTGTATAGGATTTTCAATATTAATTATTATAGTAGGAAGTATAGTACTTGCTACTAAAGGATTTAATTTAGGTATTGATTATAAATCAGGAACTTCAATTACTATTGCTAGTGAACAAAAAATTACTGAAAAAATGTTAGAGTCTGATATTAAAGAATTAGGCTTTAAAGCTAGTGATATTAGTAAAGCTAGTGATGAGATGAATATCAGAATTGATAGTACTTTAACAGGTGATCAAGTTAAAAAGATCAATAAATACTTTGAAGAAAAATATGAAGCTAAAGTAAATATTGGTGTTGTATCTAATTTAGTACAAAAAGAATTAGTTAAAAATGCTATCTTAGCTGTCTTGATAGCTTTGATTGGTATTATCATCTATGTATCAATTAGATTTAAATGGAGTTATGCAATTGGAGGAGTAACAGCTTTAGTACATGACGTATTAATTATGTTTGCTTTATTTGCTATTCTTCGTTTAGAAGTTAGCTCTATGTTTATTGCTGCAGTACTAGCAATTATTGGTTATTCAATTAATGATACAATTGTATCTTTTGATAGAATTCGTGAAAATTTACATGGTATTGATAGAAAGAAATTAACTCAAGATAAGTTTACTGAAATATGTAACAGAAGTATTGGAGAAACATTCACTAGAACAATTTATACTTCAGTAACAACTATCTTACCAGTTTTAATCTTATTAGTTTTAGGATCACGTGGTATATTTAATTTCAATATGGCTATGTTATTTGGATTAATTGCTGGTACATATTCTTCTATCTTTATTGCTACAGTTGTTTATATGGCTTTAGAGAAGAAAAATTTAGGTAAAGCTGAAAAACCTAAAAAGATTTATACTGATGAATTAGAAGAAAAGAAAATAAAAGGAATAAACTGTTAACCAGAGGGGAGATGGTTCTTTGTCAAAGAAACGAAGTAATGTTTCCATAGAAGAAATAATTGCTGGTGCAAAAGCATATATTGAAGATAAAGAACAACTTAATACAATTAAGAAAGCCTATGAGTTTGCTTCAGAAAAGCATGAAGGGCAGTTTAGAAAGAGTGGAGAGGCATACATTTATCATCCGATGAATGTTGCCTTAATTCTTATTTCAATCTATGCTGACTATGAAACAATTTCTGCTGGTTTAATGCATGATGTCTTAGAAGATTGTGATTGCACAGAAGAAGAAATGGAAGCACAATTTGGAAGAAATATAACTAAGTTAGTTCAAGGAGTTACAAAACTTAGTAAAATTCATTTCTCAACAGAAAATGAATACTTAATTGATTATTATAAAAAAATAATTGTTGGAATGAGTGAAGATGTTCGTGTAATTATTATTAAGTTAGCTGATAGACTACATAATATGCGTACATTATGGGCAATTCCTGAAGATAGACAAAAAGTAAAAGCACATGAAGCTTTAGATATTTTAGCTCCAATTGCTCATCACTTAGGAATTCATAAAATTAAAAGTGAATTAGAAGACTTATCACTTCGTTATTTAAAACCAGATGTCTTCTATGATATAGTTGAAAAATTAAATACAACAAAAATAGAACGAGATAGAACAGTTTTTGAAATGCAAAATGAAGTATCTGATCTTTTAACAGAACATCATATTCCATTTGAAATAAAAGGTCGTTCTAAAAGTATTTATAGTATTTATAATAAATTAAACAAAGGCAAGAAGTTTAGCGATATCTATGACTTATTGGCGATAAGAATCTTAGTTAATACAGAACAAGAATGTTATCTAGCTTTAGGATTAATACATTCTAAATTTAGGCCTTTGTCAAAGAGATTTAAAGATTATATAGCTATGCCAAAACCTAATATGTATCAATCTCTTCATACGACAGTTTTTGGTATTGATGGTTATTTATTTGAAATACAAATTCGTACTTATGAAATGAATGAAGTTGCTGAAAATGGTATTGCTTCGCATTGGGCTTACAAGGAAAATGGTGGTAGTACTAATGCGGCTAATTTACAATCAACAACTGAACAAAAATTACAATTCTTTAAACAGATTATTGATTTAAGTCATGAAAAGATGAGTAGTGAAGATTTTGTTAATACTGTTAAGGATGAAGTGTTGAATAATAATATTTATTGTTATACACCTAAAGGTGATGTTATTGAATTACCTAGAGGTGCTACTCCAATTGATTTTGCATATAAAATTCATACTAAAGTAGGAGAAACAATGATAGGAGCAATTGTTAATAATAATATTGTTCCGCTAGATTATGAATTAAAAGATAATGATATAGTTAAAATAAATACTAATAAAAATTCTACTCCATCAAAAGAGTGGGTTAATATCGTTAAAAGTACTGCAACTAGAAATAAAATAAAAGCTTTCTTTACTAAGAATGATCGTGAGATTTATGTTGAGCGTGGTAAATATTCATTAGAAAAAGAATTACGTAAGAAGAAATTGGTTTTCTCAGAATTTTTATCAGATGAAAATATTAAGAAGATTTGTGAAGAAATAAAAGTAGATAATTTAGAAGAAATTTATTTAAATATTGGTAATGGTAAAGTTCCTACTAATAGTGTTATTAATGTAATTATTAAAGAAGATGACCTACCAGCACCAAAGAAAGTTAAAATAGATGAAAAAAGTAAAGATGCTGATATTATTGTAAGTGGTATTGATAAAGTAAAAGTTAATTTAGCTAACTGTTGTAATCCTGTTTTTGGAGATTCAATTGTTGGTTATATTACTAAAGGTAATGGTATTACTGTTCATCGAATGAATTGTCATAATCTAGAATCACTAGATGATAGAATAGTAGAGGTTAGTTGGAATAGCAATGTTAATAAGAGATATGCAACTAGATTATTAATTCATACTAATGATGAAAAAAATCATATGTTAGATTTAGTTCAAACTATTTCTATCTATAATATTAGTGTTGAAGGTATTAAAATAATGGATAAGAATATTTATGAAATTAATTGTTATGTATCTGGTCTAGAGCAATTAGAGAAATTGATTTTAACAATTACAAGAAATAAATTTGTAGATAAAGTAGAGAGGGAGATGCGATGAGAGCATTAGTTCAAAGAAGTGGAAAAAGTAGCGTTGTTGTTGAAGGTAAGACTATCGGTAAAATAGATTCTGGTATAGTTGTTTTAGTAGGTTTTACTGAAGGAGATAATCAAGAGAAGATAGAATATATTGCTAAAAAAATAGTTAATTTAAGAATCTTTGATGATGAAAATGGTGTCATGAATAAAAGTATCTTAGACTATGGTGGAAGTATCTTATCAATTTCTCAATTTACTTTATATGCTGATACTAAAAAAGGTAATAGACCAAGTTATATTAATGCTATGGGTGGAGAAGAAGCCATTAAATTATATGAAGCATTTAATAAAGAATTAGAAAAATATCTTCATGTAGAAACAGGTAAATTCGGTGCTGAAATGACTGTTAATATAACTAATGATGGACCAATTACAATTATGTTAGAAAAATAATTGTAATACAAATTTATTTTTGTTATAATAAGAAGAAACTTTTGAAGTTTCTTTTTTTAGGGGAGGATGAATATGGAATTTGGAGAAGATATAGACAGTTTAGTAGAAAGATTAGCTAATGCTACTATACAGTTGAAAAAGGCTAAATCAGCAGATGAAAGATTAGCGTTAGGGAATTACATGTATGCTTTATATGAAATACTTGAAGCAATAATTTATATTCCCCTAGATTATACAGAAAAAGATGTTTTTGGTAGTCATAAAAATTGTCAAAAGTTTATTAAAAAAACAGATATTTATCATGATAGAATTATAAATAATTTTTTTGAAAATCGAGATTATAATAGAAAACTATTTGGAAATATTATTAATGAACTTAGTTATATAGTAGATGGATTTATGGATAATCAATATTCATGTATGTATAACTCTATTAGTAAAGGTGAATTTTTTGATGTTTTTGAATCTTTTCTTAAAAGTTTAAATTTAGATAAAGATTTTAATAAATTTATTAAGAATGTAGGTGTTTATGCCTATGATACTGGAAATAAGTCTGCCGCAGGATTTTTATTATTTAATCCTATAGATAAAACTTCCGATGTATTTATTGGTGATGCAGGATATGATTCTAGAACAATAGTATACTTAGCACATGAATTTGGACATGTTTATGATTTTTCAAAGTTTGATGGTAATCCTATTGAGTATAATAATTACTTACATCGATCACTTTTTATTGAAGTATCATCTGTATTATTTGAAAGATTAATGATAGAATATTTAATTAATAATGATGTTTTAGTTAAAGATACAAAAGATCTATTAGTAGATAGAAAAATTATATATTATTTGACATTAATTGCTAGTTACATTGATAGTTTACTTGATTATGAAATACTAAGAAACGGCAAGCAGAATAAATATAGTTCAGAATATATTTATTCATTAATAAGCAAACATGTAGATAGGGATATTAGGGATATTATAGATGGAATAGGTGATTTAGATGTAAAACGTAATTGTATTTATACTTATGGTGATATAATTTCAATGATTATAAAAGAAAAAGTTGATAAGTTTGGTTTTGATAAGGATATGTTATTAGAATTATTTGAACATAGAGATGAAATATTTTCACCTGAATTTCTTGATAAATATAATGTAAATGCAGGAAGTTATGTAAAAGGTTATCAAAAAGAATTAAAATTACTAGAAAAATAATTGTATAATTTGAATAAAAGTATTATAATATAAATGTCTGCTTGGGGAAGAGTAGTTTTATAAGAATTAAAAGAGAGAGTATGGTTGGTGCGAATACTTAATTTAAATATAATGAAGACACCCTGTAATAAGCAATCGGTTTATCGCGATATAGATAATAAGAGTAAAAAAA
>CADBCT010000032.1 GCA_902793315.1 uncultured Erysipelotrichaceae bacterium | reverse complement strand
TACAATGTTACAAGATGCCTTAATTAAGTGTCTTGAAGGTAAAACTTCATTTGAAGAAGTATATCGTACAATTGAAATTGAAAATGAAGATGATGATAATTATGAAAGCGAAATGGCAAATGAAATTAAGGCAACAATTCCGGCAGCTATCGTTGAAACTGAAAGTGATGACTTATTAGATAGTACACCTAAGAAAAATACTGAAAATGATATTTCTAATGTAATTCAGGCTCCTGCCTTTACAGCTGCTGACTTTATGAGTGAAGAAGAGAAAAAAGCTGCTGGTTTACTACCGCCTGATAATCCTGAAGGAGAACAAAAAGAAGGAGAGAAAAAAGAAGGTGAGCAAAAGGGTTCTACTAAGGAAACTGCTCAACCTAAATCGCAAAATCCAGCACCTGCACAAGCACCAGCTACGCCAGCACAACCACAGGCTACACCTGTACAAGTACAGCCACAAGCTCAATCAGCACCTGCAGTTGCTAAAGTTGCTCCTATTGCTACTGTACAACCAGTTCAACAAGTTAAACCAATTGAGCAAGCTACACAAACACAACCTGCAAGTCAAGCACAATCTACTATTGCTACTCAACCAATCGTTCAAACTGCTGCTCAAAATTCAATGGGAACACAAAGCGTGCAACAAATTAAACCAATTGCTGCTGTGCAACCAATAAAACCTATTAACAAATAAAAAAAGCTACTATTTAGTAGCTTTTTACATTTCATTAATTAATTTTAATATTTCATCATTAATATCTTCTATTGTTCGCAGCTCATTTTCTTTAATACATTCAATTCGATCCCAATTATATAATTCTGATAATTCAATATATGCTTCCTCAGAAGCTTTTAAATACTCTGGGGATTTTTCATGTTCATCAATATTTTCCCTATTTTTTCTTAATTCTAAAGAATACTCATATGGAACATGTAAAAAAATTGTTTTATCTGGTTTTGGAAATTTTAATAGCCAGTATTCTAATTTATCAATCCATTGATACATATCAAATCTTTCATCTTTATCTTGAATCTTACTACCTTGATGAGCTAAATTAGAAGTTGTATATCTATCTAAAATAACATAATAATCATTTTCTATATATTCTTTAATCTTTGGCATATTATACTTTCTGTCAGCTGCATAATATAAACATACAACATATGGATCAACATTAATTGCACCTTCACTAAACAAACTTTCACCAATCTCTGGTTTTCCTAAATAATCTCCTCCAATTATTTTACCTGTTGGTGTTTCATACATTGGAAAACTAAATCTTATACATTTCTTACCAGATTCTTTTAATCTTTTCTCTAATAAACGTGTTTGTGTTTCTTTACCAGAACAATCAGTTCCTTCTACTACAATTACTTTTCCAGCCATATTAACTCTCCTATCTAGGATTTATTTTAATATTGAATGAATTATTCTCAATTTCCCCTTCATAATCTTTAGAAACCCACATACGAATAGTGATTTTTTTCTTTTCAGTAACTACTCCCGAATAAATAACTATTCCCTCATCATCAGTTAATTTTTCAGCATCTAAATTATCTATATAGATATTATTATCTACTGAAATAGCATAATTTATATATTTTAAATCAATATTATTAATTATTGGATAAACAACAACTTGATAATTACTATTATTTTCTCCGCTTACTACTAATTGACTATATTTAGTATTAACAATACTTTTTCCAATATCATTAGACATCTTTTTTAGATTATTAATCTTAATCATATCAGTTGTATCTTTATTATTGAAAGAAATATAACTAGCAGTAACTTCATTAACTCGAGGTTTAAGAAAATCAGTTATAAATATTATATAACTTATTGATACTACTAAAAGACATAACAAAATACTAATAACTGTATTCTTATACAATTGTTGTTTTTGCTTAAGTTGTCGTTTACTAAGTTTTTTAGTTTTTTTCTTCTTTGTCATAATATATCCCCTTCTACTATAATATTAGCAAATGTACTTTTCTAATACAATAAATCAATAAAAATAAGTGTCTATTAGACACTTATTTTACTATTTTTATCAAAAGGAACAAGAAGACATTTTCTACTAGCTAAATAGTCACACATATGAACAAAATTTTGATATTTAGTTTTAGGTTTTTCTAATATTTCATTACCATTATAATCTGTAGTCCAAGGACCCATATGTGTTTTAATTACATCACCCATAAATTTAGCATCTTCTTCTGATAAACCTATTTCTTTATAATTATCAACTATAAAGTTAGCCATAATAATTGGATGATCAAAACGGGTATGTTTTTCTCCTTCTATACCTCTTTTTAAACCGTCATGTACTAACAAAGACATCAACATTAAATCTTTCTCACGAGAAGTATATTTATCTCCAATAGATGGATTTTCCAATAATTCATATCCTATTCTCATAGCTGCTTTAGAATGTCTAAGTAATCCTCCTTCTCCAAGAGCATAGTCAGGATGATATTTACCTGATGATGAAGCAGCTTCATGAAAGAAATATTCTGGCAACATATTAATTATATTTAATAAAGCCTTTTTATAAGATTTATCCCTAATATATTCTAATTCTTCTAAAAACATTTCTAATCTATTCATTATAATCCTCCAATACTCTTAATATTATTTCATTACTAACATACCATTTTTCCTCAGGTATTCTTACTCTATTATTTTCTTCTATTAATAATCCTTCTTTTACTAAATCTCTTACATCTAATTTAACTTCTTCTAAAGAAATTCCCTCAGCCTTACGTAAATTTAACATTATCTTATATTCAATTAAATCATTATTACTTAGTTCAATAATATCTAATCTATAATTACCCTTTAAATACTTATTAATTGAGCGAGTATTAGTAATTCGTTTATTATCTATATAACTACTAGCTCCTAAACCAAATCCATAATAATTATCATTATTCCAATAACATAAATTATGTTTAGATTCATATCCAGACTTAGAGAAATTACTTATTTCATAATGATAATAATCATTTTTTTTCATTTCTTTACAAATTAATTTATACATTTCATAATCTAATTCTTCAGAAATATTTTCAATATTATTAATCTTTAGCATCGTATGATCTTCTATCATTAATGAATAAGTAGAAATATGTTCTATATCTAAAGAAAAAATATAGTCTAAATCATTCTTTAAAATACTTATATCTTCTACTGGAAGAGCATAAATCAAATCAATATTAATATTATTAAAACCTAAGTTTCTACAACTATTAATAGTATTATTAATCTTTTTTTTAGTAATATTTCTATTTAAAAAAGTTAGGTTATTTTCATTTATAGATTCTAAACCAAAACTTAATCTATTGATACCATTCTTTTTATATATTAATAGTTTTTCCTCATTAATATTTTCAAAATTAGATTCAATAGTAAATTCAACTGTCTCAGATTTATTAAATAGTTTTAATATTTCAAATAATCTTTCTAATTGTTTATTGTTTAAAGAACTTGGAGTACCTCCTCCAATATAAATAGTATCTAATACTTCTCCTTTATAAATACTTTTTATTTCTTTTTCTAATTCATCTAAATAGCGATTAACAAACTTTTCATCATAGTATAATTTACAGAAGTCACAATATGAACAAATTTTATTACAAAACGGAATATGAATATAACAATTCTTTATCATAACTAATCCTTAGAAAGAATTGATAAGAATGCTTCTTGAGGTAATTCTATACTACCTACTTTTTTCATTCTTTTCTTTCCTTCTTTTTGTTTCTCTAACAGTTTTTTCTTTCTAGTAATATCTCCACCATAACATTTTGCTAGAACATCTTTTCTTAAAGCTTTAACAGTACTTCTAGAAATTATATGATTACCTAAAGCTGCTTGAATAGGTACTTCAAATAATTGACGAGGTATTATATCTTTTAATTTTTCTACTATTTCTTTACCTCGATTATATGCAAAGTCTTTATAAACAATTAAAGATAAAGCATCTACTATTTCTCCATTAATTAAAATATCCATTTTAACTAATTTAGATTCTTCATAACCTATAAAATCATAATCAAAAGAAGCATAACCCTTTGTACAGGATTTTAATTTATCAAAGAAATCAAAAATCATTTCTGACAAAGGCATTTTATATTCAATAGTTACTCTAGTAGGATCAATATAATCCATATTTATAAATATACCTCTTTTATCCTGACATAGTTTCATAATATCACCAATATAATCAGATGGTGAAAAGACAATTGCTTTTACATAGGGTTCCATTATAGTTTTAATCTTTTCAGGAGTAGGCATTTTATATGGAGCATCTACTTCTATTTCACTATTATCATTTAAAATTAATTTATATATTACTGATGGTGAAGTAGCAATTATATCGAGATTAAATTCTCTAGATATTCTTTCTTCTACTATTTCCATATGTAATAAGCCTAAGAAACCTACTCTGAAACCAAATCCTAGGGCTGCGGATGTTTCCGGCTCAAAAGATAATGCTGAATCATTTAGTTGTAATTTTTCTAAAGCTTCTCTTAAATCTTCAAATTTACTAGCATCAATTGGATAAAGTCCTGAATAAACACTAGCTTTCATTGGTTTATAACCAGGCAATTTATCAGTAGCTGGATTTTTCTTTAAAGTTATTGTGTCCCCTACTTGAACATCTTTTAATGATTTGATTGAAGCATATAAATATCCTACTTCTCCCGCTTTTAACTCTTTTACTTTCTTTTCATTAGGAGTATCAATAGATATACCCAATACTTCATAACTTGCACCAGTCTGCATCATTAGAATCTCATCACCAACGCTTATCTTTCCATCCATTACTCTAATACTAGTAATTATTCCTCGATAATTATCAAATTTTGAATCAAAGATTAAAGCTTTTAATCGATTATTTTCGTTACCTACAGGTGCAGGTATCAATTCAATTACTTTGTCTAATAATTCTGCTACTCCTTCTCCAGTTTTTCCTGAAGTTAAAACAATATCCTCTTTATCAAAACCTAGGTTTTCTAGTTCATCACGGCATTTATCTATATTTGCTGAAGGAAGATCAATCTTATTAATAACCGGAATAACTGTTAAATTGTTATCAAGAGCTAAATATAAATTAGCTAAAGTTTGAGCTTCTACACCTTGAGTAGCATCAACTACTAAAACAGCTCCTTCACAAGCAGCCAGACTACGTGATACTTCATATGAAAAGTCTACATGTCCAGGTGTATCAATTAAATTTAGCATGTATTCTTGATTAGCTTTCTTATACATTAACTGAACAGCATTTAATTTAATAGTAATGCCACGTTCTCTTTCCAAATCCATAGAGTCTAGCATCTGATCTTTAAGATCTCTTGCTTCTATTGCTCCAGTTATTTCTAAAATTCGATCAGCTAAAGTACTTTTACCATGATCTATATGGGCTATAATACAAAAATTCCTAATATTTTTTTGCATCTTAAGACCTCCCCTAAGCTGTATAAATAATCAATAAAATTATATCACAAACAAGTATAAATAAAAAGAAATGACTTAGTCATTTCCTATTTTTTTTGTTTGCATTGCTCTAGATATTATATAGAAACCAGTAATTAATACCGTTATTCCAAATAGAATTATATTTATAATAGTAACTCCTGTATTAGGTACATTAGTTATTACTTGGTTACCTTCTTCATCTACAGTAGTATCATCTCCTGGATTAGGATCTTCTTCTAGATAATTGATATCATATAATGAAGAAAAGCTTGTTTCTACACTATCAGGAATTTCAACATTCTTAAAACTTACTTCATTTGAATGTAGCTGCAAGTATGCATAATCATCAACACTTAAAGTTTTATCAGTGATAGCATCACAATCAATAGCACTATCCTCATTTAATCCGACAAAACTATCAGCTGAATTTTTTAATTCACTAATAGAAATTGTAACCATTTCACTTTCATCATAATCACAAACTATAGTATCTTGATAATGAGCATATATTTTATAATCCCCTACTGTAATTCCTTCAGGAAGGTGCTTTTTCAATTCAACTGCTTCATATTGTTTACTTGCTACATTAAGCGTATCATACTTATAAACATTTAAACCCTCTAAATTAGTGTAATCAGAAAAATCAAAATCATCAAGTAAGTCATAGCTAATACCTAAATGAACAATTTTATCTTTATTATCAATTTCTATTTCTTCTAAATTATTTTCAGCAACATTAATGCTAGTTAAATTTGTCAAACCAGATAAATCTAATTCTTCTAATTCATTATAACTAATTATTAATGTCTCCAACAAATTATTTTTAGATAAATCTATTTCACCTATACTATTCATAAAAATGTTTAATTCTTTTAACTTTACTAATTTTGTCAAGTCAATCTCAGAAATATAGTTATCGCCTAGTCTTAGAGAAACTAATTCAGTATTATTGCTCAAGTCTACTTCTGATAAAACATTATTAGAAGCATTTAATACCTTAAGTTTTGTATTTTTACTAAGATCTAATTCCTCTAAAATATTACTTTCAACATATAATACTTCTAGATTAGCCAAACCTGAAACATCTATATTTTCTAAATAGTTTCTATTTAAAACTACCGTTTTAATAGTTTCACTATTCTCTGAAAAATCAATCTTATTAAGATCATTATCAGTTATAGATACGCCAATAATTTTATTGTTTTTTGATAAATCTATAGTTTTAATTGAATTAGAAGAAAGATCTAAATATTCTAATTCAGTATTATCACTAAGATCAATTTCATTTATAATATTGTTACTAAGATTTAGTTCCTTTAGACCAGTTAATTTAGCAATATCAGCTGCATTATCAATTCCCGCATCAGGACAGCTAAGACTAGTAATACCTTCTAATTCCGCATCAGTTATTTCATCATCTTCTTCTTTGTTCAACTTTTCCAATACACATTGATATACTTCTTCTGATTCAAAACCAGCATCTTCAGCATTTTTAAAATCTTTTTTATCATTTTGAATGGTAATCTTAGATGTATGAATCATTAATCCTACAATTAATATTAATACAAAAATAATTAATTTGTTATTTTTCATAGCATCACTCCTATTATTATCATTATAACATCTCTTCTTTTATATTTATCTTTTAAATTACTTTAATTTACATTTTTTAACACTAAAACAATTAATATGTTATTGAACTACTATCAAAATAATAATTATTGTTAATAGAATTTACTTTAAATGTATAAGATATTGTCGCAGCTCTATCAACATAATTATCAATACTTATAGGATTGGCTTTTAAATCATCTGCAGTAATATTTTGTTTAGTTTCTATTAATGTAGTATGTCCATAATCTTTATAAATATTAATTCTATAATTTGTATTTTCTTTGCCAGAAGTAGTATAAATAACCTTTTCATTTAAGATTAATGTTCCATCATGCTTTTTAGTAGCTGAAGTTAACTCTGTATAATATGGCTTTACTAGTTCTTCAGTCTCTTCTTTTTCCTTATCGAAAACCACATTATATATCTGTTCTGCATCAGAATATGTCAAAGTAGCTACTCCTAAATTATTAATTGTAAATGAAAACTTATAAGTAATTTTATCTACTGGTGTAAAACTAACTTCATTACCAAAGAAGCGCAATAAATTAGCTCTTATTTTAGTAATTGAAAGAGTATAAATTTTTTGCTTCTCTTTAGTTTTCTTACCGCTATATAATAAATCTTCTGGTTCTACGAATCGTAAAGCATAATACATCTTATCCTGATCAGTAAACTTTGAACTATCAACCATGGTTTCCTTTAGAAATAAATCATTACCCTGACCACCATCTTTATAAGCTACATATTTATATAATATTTGGACATTTTCATCAGTTAAAGAAACCTGTGTATCAACTTTAGGATCTTTATCTTTATCTTTCCCACCTAAAATAGCATTACTTATAAAGAATACTAATAAACCAAAAACAATTGATATAACTATGACTATTGTAATAACTACTTTCTTGTTAGCTTTATGTTCATTTACATTTCCATTTTCATCAAAATCATCACCTATTTTAAAGTCCATGGAATCACCTCTATCCTATATTTAATTTTATCATAAATCTAATAAAAAAAATATCTTTTTAGATATTTCTTTTATTATTTACCATTTTAACGATACTTATATTATTAAAATCTATTTTTTCTACTAAATCTACTAGTTTTTTAAATTTCATTTTTTTAATAATATCTATTCTATTAGGAACTATTTCCTCATATTTCAAGATATCGTCATAGCTATTATTAACTACCAAATCAACGTTATCATATATCTTTACCTCATTAGCAATCCATACTTTTTTTATTCTTTCAAATGACTCATTATCAATAGGAAGTTCCTTTAAAACTTTTTTTATTTCAATAATTAACTTATCAGGATTAATTGTTGAAGACATTAAATAAAAAGTTTTAAAATTATTAATAGATTCCCATTCAGTATAAATGCTACTTAGTAATTTATCTTGTCTGGTCTTTTCTCTAAAAATAGATGAAGCCCCAAAAAGAATAGTAGTTAACATATTAAAATATAAATCTAGTTCTAAATCAGACAATTTAAATTCTTTACTAGAAACTTTTAAACCTAGTGCTATTTTAGGAATTTCAACTGAACTTTTAATTGTTACTTCTTTTGTTTTAACACTTGTAGGTTCAATAACTTTTTTTACTACTGGCAATGTATGTTTTTCTTTATTGCTTAATTCTTCTTTTATAATTCTAGAAGCTTCTTCTTTTGAAAAGTTTCCAACTATTAATACGAACATATTATTAGGTATATAAAAGTTATTATAGCAAGCATACAAATCTTCTTTAGTAATTTTATTTATTTCATCAACAGTACCAGCAATATCTATTCTACGAGGATGTTTATGATATAAAGATTCCCTTAATTTCATTTCTAACTGAAAGTCTGGAATATCTCGATACATCTTAATTTCCTCAGCAATTATACCTTTTTCTTTAGTAACATTTTCATCAGTATAATAAGGACTATTTACAAACTTCAATAAATATCTCAAATTATCTTTAAAATTCTTTGTACCATAACAAATATATTGAGTATTATCAAAAGATGTTGAAGCATTAGAATCAGTACCACTACTAGCAAAATAAGAAAATGGATCAATTCCATCCTCTTGTTCAAACATCTTATGTTCTAAGAAATGAGCAATTCCTAGAGGTGGTTTGTACTTATCTTTATTATTACTAAATTCTAAAACATCACTACCAAATCTAGTTGCATAACTAATAAAATAATTCTTTTTATCAAGTAATGGTATCATATATACTTCTAAACCGTTATCTAAGGTTTCAACATAACAATCTCTATCTAAACTAGATAAACTAATCTTCTTCATGTTTTACCCCCTCTAATAAAAATACTGTATCCATAGTAATCTTTTTAAGTACTCTAACTATTTCTCTCTTGTTGACTTTACTCATTTTTTTCAATCTTTCTACTATAGGAGCTAACCCCATAATCTCTTCCATCATAAACTCAGCAATAATTCTATACTCATCTTCTTCTAATTCTTCAATTGAAGTATAGTAGAATTCCTTAGCTATTTCAATATCTCTATCAGAAAATTTACCCTTCTTTAAATCATTTAAATTCCTAGTAATTAGATTAACAGTTTTAGGATAGTTTTCTCGATCAATACCAGCTGTTATTACTAATAAACTATCCAATTTATTAACAAAAGACCTAATTGTATAACATAAAGAATTTCTTTCTCTAACATCTTTAAATAATTTAGAATCTACTCCCCCACCTAGAATTAAATTAGCTAATACAAGTGGATAGTTTCTTTCATAATCAGTTAATTTATTTAGAGAACAAGCTATTCCTAATTTAGATTGAGTATTATCAATTTCTTCTCCAGCAAATAACCTTTTCTTTCTTGGTATATGTTCTTTTAAATAATAACTAGCTTTTTTCTTTTTAATACTTTTAAACTTAAAATACTTCTTTACTAAAGCTAGAACTTCTCTATTATTAAAATTGCCTACTACGAAAATATCAATATAATCATTATTAATCATCTTTTGATAGGTCTCATATAAATTATTTTCTGTAATCATATCTAAATCTTCAGAATA
Source organism: uncultured Erysipelotrichaceae bacterium (assembly GCA_902793315.1). GTDB lineage: Bacteria > Bacillota_I > Bacilli_A > RF39 > UBA660 > UBA3789. The sequence continues at coordinate 1,206 of CADBCT010000032.1, read as the reverse complement.
ACCAACCATTCGATAAGAAATTGGACTATTTTGATCATATACTTCAGCCATTTTAGTTAAACAATATCCAGTAGCATTTTCTTTGATTGAATTAATTGCAATTAAAGCATTATTCTTAGCTATTTCTAATTTATCAGTTTTAAATTTTTTATCCTCAACATCTGGTTTTAATAAGATTTCGCTAAAGAATTCAAACGCTTTATCTAAATTACCTTCTTCTGTATATTTATCCATTAAAACTTGAAAATTAAAACTAGTTAAAATGTAATTACCTAATCTTTGATTATTATTAGCTATATCTACAGAGTATAATTCCTCAGCTGCGATTATTAAATCTCTCTTAGAATTATATTTTTTAGATGATTGTAGTAATACATCAGCTAAAACATTACGTTTGGTTATTTCTTGCTTAATAATCGGCGTATGAAATACAACCTTAACAGTAATAGTTTTAAACTTTTCAGTATTAATCATGTGTAAATTGTATGATCCTAAATCTTTTTTTATATAATCCATTCAAACACCTCTGTTTCTTATTATGCCCCTTTTTTCCTAGATTATAGATTCTAAAGCCATTTCAATCATATCATTAAGTGACTTTTCTCGTTCTTCACTAGTTAAACTTCTTTTATCATACAATGAATCAACAACAGTCATCAAAGCAGTAGCTTCTCTACCTAATTTATTAGCTATATAGAAAAGACCAAAAGCTTCCATCTCGACTGCCAAAAAATTCATATCTGGAAAATTATTTCTAAATTTATTTTCATCATCACAATATAAATCAAAAACATCACTAGTAATAGTTTTACCATATTTTAAATTTAATTCTCTCTTCTTAGCAGTATTCATAATTTGTCTATTTAATTCAGCAGATGATTGAATAAAATCAATATCTACTCCATCTAATAGTTCATCAAAATAACTTTTACAATATGCTCCGCTAGATAATACTACATCAAGTAATTTAATATCTTCATTGAATGATCCACATGAACCAATTCTTATTATTTTTTCTACATCATAGAATTTATATAATTCATACGAATATATTCCAATACTAGGAATACCCATTCCACTAGCAAATACTGTAACTCTTCTGCCCTTATATTTACCAGTATAACCAAACATATTACGAACCGTATTAATTAATTTAGCATCTTCTAAAAAGTTTTCTGCAATATATTTAGCTCGTAATGGATCACC
>CADBCT010000031.1 GCA_902793315.1 uncultured Erysipelotrichaceae bacterium | reverse complement strand
AGCTGTTCCATTTATATTTAAATTACTCTTTATATATGCATATCCTGTTCCTATACTTGCAAGCACTATTAAAAGAAGAATATAGATAATATTCATTTTTTTTTGAAATTTTATTCTTTTATCAAATCTTAATCTTCTTTTATAGGCCATACTAGTCTCTTCCTATTCTAAATATAGTATATCACTTATTTACCCATATAACAATTATTTATGAAAAAAAGAAATCATTTAAATGATTTCTAAGTCTTCTTTCTTTTCTTCTATAGTTGGTTCTTCAACTGGTACTTGAGGAACATTTTCAACCACTGGTTCTGGCTGTTCTTCTACTTGTGGCACCTCTACTGGCACTTGAGGAGCACTTTCAACTACTGGTTCTGGTTGTACTTCTTCTTTTGCTTCTTCCACTACTGGAAATGCCGGTTGTTCTGGATTAACAGGTGGCATGATAGAAGTTAAATCAACTTTTTCATCCCCTTCAGTTTTCTTACGAATAGGAGACACCTTATAACTCTTACGATTAGATAGTTTAACTACAGTTGTCTTATCAATAGCCTTTAACATTTCTGAATCCATATCGTCACGATCTTTTTCTCTAACTTTTAATTCTTTTAGTTCTATTTCTACTGGAGAAACAACATCATCATTTAATTTTTCAACATAGACAAATGCTTCTTTTTCATCTAAAAGTACAAATGAACAAGATTCAGTTTGTTTTAAGTAACAAATTGGTTTTCTTAATTCTAATTGAGCATCTACTAAATCTTCCATTTTCTCTACATTAACAACATTTCTACCTTCTAAAGATGGAATTTTATTACTTTTTACTAAAATAGAATCATATGTATTCAAAATATTTTTTACTTTAGCTTCATACATTTTAGTAGGATTACTACTTGTGAAAATAGAACTTGCTCCTAGTATTACTAATACTAAAGCTCCTGTGAAGCATAATACTGAATATCCTGCATAATCAGTATTTTTTAATACTAAACCTATTATAACTAATGCAATTGCACATGCAAACATTATTGATCCCTTAAGATATTTTTTCATTGTAATCACTCCTAACCATAAAACAATTCAGTTAGCCAAACTGTAGGATATGCGATAACTGGTATTCTAATTCTAACTATACCTCTTATCTGCTTACGCATTACTGCATTGGAATCTGCACTCTTATTAACATCTCCCTTAGTAATATAAACAGTCTTTCCTTCTTGTTTACCTATATCTACAATTCTATGAACTATTAAGTGCTTATCTTTTTGATAAGCTATTATGTCCCCTTTTCTATACTTTTGATCTTTTTTAGGTTTTTCTATAATAACCGCATCACCTTTATTAATTTTAGGACTCATTGATTCTGAACCTATACCAATCATAAAGTGTGGGAAGAATCCTGAAATTAAACATGCCAATACAACTATTAGTACAGCTACTGGTATATCTAATAATGTAAAATTACTTTTTGTAAAGATATGTTCAACTTTTTGATTTCTTTCATCTATTAAAGTAAACGCATTAATATAAATAACTAATGGTAATGTTATTAAAAATAACGATTGTAAATACTCACCATAGTTAGGTACTATCGGAACTATAAAAATATAAATATCCATAATTAATCTATATAACAATGGTACTTTATATCCTACGTGATAGCATAAATATGTCATTACAGCATTTTTAATTATTACTGGAATAATTATAGTAGCACTCATTCTAAATAATGTTTCATAATCATTTAACGGAATGCTTCTAACTGATATTGCTATCTCAAAGATAGTAATTACTAATGCATATAAAACAACAACTATTTTATTATCTCTATTAGCCCATATAGTAACATATCTAAACATTTCTATTAAAATAATTATTAAGATTGGGGCAAATACATTGGATAATAAATTAGCTGTTGACATCGAATAAGCATTTTTTAAAAAACCAGTAAATAGTCCTAATCCATACATTAGTACAAAGCAAATCATCAAATAAACTAATACTACTTGAGTTACGTTTTGACTCATATAATTATTTTTACATTTTCTAAATCCTAAGAAAAAAATAGAAATACTTAGAAGAACTATTAAAAAAGATACATTTATCATTTCTGAATATTTCATATAATTACTAAATATAAATAATTTATAAATAATTATATAAGCAGTAAACAAAAATAATAAAATGCTATTTTTGACACTTCTTTTAATCATAATTTCCCTCTATTTTATTCTTCTTTGTAATTAAATACGCCTACTATTAATTAATAATAGACATACATAATTACAAAGAAACTACTTCACAGTAGTTACTTTGTATTATATATACTTAATTAAGATTGTACCCAAGGCATACTAACAGTAAGAGTTAGATTTTGAGCACTTGATGGTAACTGAGAAGCTGAAATATTACTATCGAATTCTACACGAACTTTATAAGTTCTTTTAGCTCCAGCTGCAAGTGTTTGTCCTGCTGTTACAGCACTTCCATCAGAATTTAAGAAAGTATAATTAGTATATACATCTTGAGCAGTACTTACACCACTAATAGTTGGTGCAGAATTTAATTTAGCAGCAATGCTTCCACCATTCTTTACATCTACAGTAAACTCATAAAAATCTCCAGGTTGTTGAAGAGCAATAGTATAAGTAAGACTTGTTGTATTTGTTCCAGTTGCAGTTGGGGGAGTAGTAGCTGTTACACTTCCATTAGCTATTTGTACATTTTCAAAATGTACATTCCAAGTTGATCCTCCAATACTAGATGTACCATTAATAGTTAATGTTTGTGATAATACCGCATATCCAATACTAACGCCTAATATCAATAGTAATAAAACTAATACACTCAATACTTTCTTTTTCTTTCTTTTATTATTTTTCATATACTTCCTCCTATTTTATAATTAAATTTTACTATATGGCAAATAATATTTCAATACTTTTGAAGCCTTTTTTTACAAATTTTACAAAAAAAAAAGAATTAAAATTTAATTCTTTCTTCAATGTAATCTTTCACTTCATTCAATTTTAAAGTGACCTGTTCCATAGTATCTCTATCTCTAATAGTAACAGTTTCATTATTTAATGTTTCATCATCAATTGTAATACACCATGGAGTACCTATAGCATCATTTCTTCTATATCTTTTACCAATAGATCCAGCTTCATCATAATTAGTCATAAAATTCTTTGACAATTCATGATATATTTCTAGAGCTTTTTCACTATGGTATTTTTTAACTAATGGAAGTACTGATACTTTATAAGGAGCTAATGCAGGAATAAACTTCATTACTTCTCTAGTTTCACCATTTTCAAGTTCCTCTTCGCAATAACTATTATCTAGAATAGCAAGTACCATTCTGTCACATCCATAAGTAGACTCTATTATATATGGAATATATTTTTCATTAGTTTCAGGATCTAAGTATTCTTGTGATACAGTCGAATATTCTTGATGACGTCCTAAGTCATAATCTGTTCTATTATGAGTACCATTTATTTCTCCCCAACCAAAACAGAATTGATAATCAATATCACATGCTTCTTTAGCATAATGAGCTAATTTCTCATGATCATGATATCTTAACTTCTCTTCAGGTATACCTAAATCCATAAAATATTTTTTACCATATTCTTTAAAATATTTATATAAATCAGAATCAGTTCCTTCTTTACAGAAAGTTTGATATTCCATCTGTTCAAATTCAATAGTTCTAAAAGTAAAGTTTCCAGGAGTAATTTCATTTCTAAAAGCTTTACCAATTTGTCCAATACTAAATGGTAATTTAGCTCTCATTGTTCTTTGAACATTCAAAAAGTTAACATATTCTCCTTGAGCATTTTCTGGTCTTAAATAAATTTTATTCTTACTATCTTCTGTAACTCCTCGGTATGTTTCAAACATTAAATTAAATTGTCTTATATCAGTATAATCACTCTTACCACATTTTGGACAAGGTACTTTATGTTTTTTCACATACTCCATCATTTCTTCTTGACTCATTCCATCGGCATGAGCATCTGGATCAAAATCATCTATTAAAATATCTACTCTATGTCTCATCTTACAATTCTTACAATCAATTAATGGATCAGAGAAACTACTTACATGACCTGAAGCTTCCCAAACTCTAGGATGCATTAGAATAGCTGCATCTACTTCATAAGCATTTTCTCTTTCTTGAATAAATCTTTTTCTCCAAGAATCTTTAATATTATTTTTTAGTCTAGCTCCTAAAGGACCATAGTCCCAAGTATTAGCTAATCCTCCATATATTTCTGATCCTTGAAAGATAAATCCATATTGTTTACAATAATTTACTAATTTTTCCATTGTTAATTTTTCCATAATATCCTCCTTAAAAATAAAAAACTCCTAGAATTATGTAAGGACGAGTAATACCCGCGGTTCCACCTTACTTATTCTAGAAGAATCAGCTTTAATCTATACTGCTCTTGGTTTTCCACACCCGTCATCGCACTTATGTAGTAAATATAAACTTTTTTTTAATACTTGTCAACAAATAAAAAAAGAAATTTCTAAAGAGAAATTTCTGGTACTGCTTTTGTTTTTTCTAATTTCTTATTTCTTTTTTCTATCATTTCTTCAATATTATTCAAAGATTTAGAAAATGCACAAATAATTAAGATATCTCCAATTAGAAATGCATATCTAATTGGTTCTTCTACTAATCTAAAAATAACTGTAAAAACGATAAGCGCTGTTAATAATAGTATTAGCTCTACTATATCTAAAGCTATAAGAACACGTTTTTCTTTTTTATTTAACATACTTAACCCCTTACTTATATGATTTGTTCATAATTAATTGAAAAACTAGTATCAACTTGATAGTTATTTTCAACAATTAATTTTTTATACTGAACACGATATTTCATTTGTTTACTTTCTCCCTGTTTTAAAATATCTCCTTGTTGTACTTTTTTTCCATTATCATAAGTTAACTCATAATTAATAAATTCATCATTTTTATGATAATCACAATTAGTTATTTCCATATCCACCTTAGAATCATTAATTACATTAAAAGATATCTCATAATAATCCCCTACTTGATTTAAATTAGCAGTATAATCTATATTTAAACCATCATTACCATTAAATGTAACATTATCAGTATAATTAAAATTATCATAATAGACACCTTTATAAGTATTTAGATTAATTTCATTATTATGAATAATACCAAACAATAATGGTATCGCTAGTATCAAACCATTTAAATATTTCATATAACCGAACCCCCACATTTAAGTTACTAATCATAGTATCTCCAAATGTGCACATATTATAACATATTTTTATGAAAAAGTCAATCTCTATAAGTCTTTTTAATATCATATTTCATTCAAAATAATAATTCGTTATAATACTAATAGTTGGAGGGATTATATGAATAATGTAAAAAAAAGAGATGATTACCTTTCATGGGATGAATATTTTATGGGAATAGCTAAATTAACTGCTGGAAGAAGTAAAGATCCTAATACCCAAGTAGGCGCTTGTATTGTTAGTTCTGATAATAGAGTATTATCTTGTGGTTACAATGGTGCTCCCAATAGTTTTGAAGATGATAATTTTCCTTGGGCTCGTGAAGGAAACCCCTTAGAAACAAAGTACATGTATGTTTGTCATGCTGAAGCTAATGCTATCGATAATTTTAGAGGCTATAAAAAAGAATTTGAAGGAGCAAGAATCTATGTTGACTTATTTCCTTGTAATGAATGTGCTAAAAGAATAATTCAATGTGGAATTAAAGAAGTAATTTACTTATCTGATAAATATAAGGATACTGATTCTACAATCGCTTCAAAAAAAATGTTTGATACTTGTGGAGTAACTTATAGAGAATTAGCAATTGAAAAGGAATATAATTTATCTTTAAAACCTGACAAAACTATAAAAGAAATAAAAAATTAGTGATTACTCACTAATTTTTTCTACGTCTGGATATTCTTGTCCTTTTAAATCTATAAGGGCTTTTTTTATAACTAAATTATTCTGTAGTTTACCAGATGACTGATCTGTTACTCTTTCATTCTTTTCAATCAATTCGAGAGTTTTTGTACCATCAATTACTTTACCAAAAGTTGCATAGTCACCATCTAAACTACTAGCTGTATCTAAACAAATAAAGAATTGACTACCAGCACTATTTGGATCTTGACTTCTAGCCATTGATAATACCCATTTATCATGTTTTAAATCATTGGTAAAACCATTACTCGTAAATTCTCCTTTTATAGTATATCCTGGTCCTCCAGTACCATTACCAACAGGATCTCCTCCTTGTAATACAAAACCAGGCACTAATCTATGAAAACTATTATTATCATAAAATCCACTTTTTACTAAAGATATAAAATTATTAACAGTATTAGGAGCAACACTAGGATATAATTCCATTACAATTGATCCATACTTTTCAATATTCATAGCAACTACAGGATTAGTAGTTTCATAATTAAGACTAGTCTCATTACCTTCTATTTCATAATTAATATTTAATAAATCCACTTTTATCTTCTCTTCTTTCTCTTCTTTTGCTGGAATAATTGTAGCAATTATTAATAAGCCAACTACTACAACAATTCCAATAATAACAAAAACTTTATTTTTCATGGTTACATCCTTTCTAGTATATCTCTAGCAGCAACTAAACCAGTAGCAGCAGCAGTAACAATATTACCTGCTTTTCCTGCTCCATCCCCTACAAAATAAATATTATCATCTTTTAATCTGAATTTTTTATCAGTTTCTATTTCATTTGAGAAAAACTTTATTTCTGGTCCATATAACAATGTATCATCATTATTAACACCAGGAATAATTTTATCAAGTATTTCTAATCCTTCAATAATATTAGTAATAATACGATGTGGCATTACTAAAGCTAAATCTCCAGCTACACAATCTTTTAAAGTTGGTTCAATAAATCCTTTATTAATACGGTGCCATTCACTTCTTCTACCACTTCTTAAGTCTTTAAGAGATTGAATAATTGGTTTCCCATCTCCTAGAACATTAGCAATTCTAGCAATACTTTCTCCATAAAGACGAGTATTAGTAACTGGCTGTGTTAAATTAACTTTTGAAATAAAAGCAAAGTTTGTATTATTACTTTTAATATCTTTTAAAGCATGTCCATTTACACAAATATATCCATAATAATTTTCTTTAGCTACAAATCCTCCTGGATTAGTACAGAATGTTCTAATTTCATCTCCATAAGTTTTAGTCTTAATAAAAATAGTTGGATCATAAATAACATTAGTTATTTCTTCCATAATATCTTTTCTAACTTCTACTCTAACACCAATTTCAATACTTTGAGATAAATAAGCTATTTCATGCTGATCCGCATATTCTTGAATCCATTTAGCTCCAGTTCTACCAGGAGCAACTATTACTTTTTTAGCATTTAAAGTTTCTTTTTTAGAACCTTTTACATAACTAATAACATGATCATTTTCACTTTTTGTCTTAATATCTTCAACATCACATCTATCTAATAAAGTTACACCTTTATCTTCCAAATAATCACATATTCCTTGAATATAACCAGGTAAATGATCGCTACCTAAATGTTTTTGTTTTATTACTAATAACTTAGCTCCAGCAATTGCAACTTTCTTCCTAATTAATTCTGCTTCAGCCATATTAGAAGGATATACTTCAGCATCCATTCCAAACTTAGTAAAAATAGTTTCAGTTTCATCAATTAATTGATTAGCTTCTGATTCTAACATATATTTAGTCAAATCAGACTTACCCAATTTAGGAATAAAATTAAGTTTTCCATCTGAAAAAGTACCTGCTCCTCCATAACCTGAAAGAATTGCACATGGATTACAATTTTGACATGGAATCTTTTTCTGATTCATTGGACAAACACGTTTTTTTACACATGAACCCCTATCAATTAAAACTACTTTTAAATCTTTATTCTTAGTAATAAGTTCATAAGCAGCAAATAATCCTGCCGGACCTGCTCCTATAATCGCAACATCATATTTCATTTTAATCACCATTTTCATTTTATCATAATTGTCACGCCTGATAAAGTTTTTTGCACAGTTTTCTTACATTCTTTAAAAAATATGATACACTATAGTTGGTGATAATATGACTCGAGAAGAATTAAATAAAGATATTCGCGCCAAAGTATCCCATGAAAGTAATAAAGAAAATACTAAAAAGATTGTAAAAATAATAATAAAACTATTATTATTCTTTGGAATTATAGGAACTCTTTTCTTTTTATATACTACTTATGTTTCTACAGCAAAAGTAATGGTTAGAGAATATCGAATTATCAATCAAAAAATACCAACTAGTTTTAATGGTTTAAAAATTGTTCAACTTAGTGATTTACACTATGGAAGTACAATGCTTGATGAAGAACTAAAAAAAGTAATTAATTTAGTTAATGAAAGAAAACCAGACTTAGTTGTATTTACAGGAGATTTAATTGATAAAAACTATAAATTAACTCCTAAAGAACAAGAAAAAATAATAAGTAATTTTAAAAATATTAAAGCAACTACTGGAAAATATGCTATTTTAGGTGATGAAGATACTGAAAAAATAGCTACTATATTTAATCAAAGTAATTTTGTTATTTTGAGAGATGAATATGATTTAATTTATAATTCTAAAGATAATCCTATACTATTAATCGGTGTTAATTCAACCAGTAAAAATCCAGATATTGATAAAGCTTTTAATTATTATAAAGAACCTACTCATCTTAGTAATATTTATACAATATCTTTAATTCATGAACCTGATTTAGCCGAGGATATAAACTATCAATCAGATTTAATTCTCGCAGGACATTCGCATAATGGTAATATTAGAATTCCATTTGCAAAAAAAGCTCTTTTTAAAGTAGCTGGTGCTAAAAAATATGATCAAGATTATTATCATATCAATAATTCTGAATTATATGTTTCTAGCGGATTAGGTACTAAAAGTGGTATTAGATTATTCTGTAGACCATCAATTAATTTCTTCAGATTATCTAACAAATAATTTTCTAAATTTAGAGAAGATAGAAATATCTTCTTTTTTATTTATCTGTTTATAAATATTTAATTTTCCTATCTCATTGTTCTCTAATTTAATAGTAATTTCTCCTACTTTTTGATTATTCTTTTCATTAAATATTTTTATTAAAGTTACAACTTCTGTTTCTTCATCTTTTCGTAATGGATAATAAAAAGATTTTTTAATATATAAATTTTCTTTAATAAGATTAGGATTTTTTAAAAATTTATCTTTGTCGACAATTAAAAACTTCTTATATTTAGCAAAATATTTTTCATATAAATATCGATGATTATTATAAATATCATTATCATCTAAAGATACTATTGTATAAGTTAAATCATCTTTAGAAGCAACTGAAACTAGAGTTTTTCCAGCTTTAGGAGTATAGCCATTTTTTCCACCTAAAGAATATTTATATTTGTTTAATAATTCTACTCGATTGTACCAAACATAACTTTTTATTGATGACTTAGTTATATATTTCTTAGTAGATATAATCTTACGATAATTTTTATTTTGATATGCATACTTGGAAAGAAGAGCCATATCATAGGCTGTAGAATAATTATATGTCTTATCATCTAAACCATGGGGATTATTAAAAATGGTATCTTTCATTCCTATTTCTTGAGCTTTACTATTCATTTTTTTAACAAAGGATTCTTCTGTACCAAATGTATTAATTGCTAGAGTGAGGGCTGCATCATTTCCACTTCTTAGCATTAATCCGTATAATAGATCTCTTACCTTTATTTTTTCTCCTACTTCAAGATAAATATTAGTACCATACATTGATAATACTTCTTCACCAACAATTATTTCTTTATCTAAATTCATGTTTTCTAAGACTAAAATACAGGTCATTATTTTCGTCGTTGAAGCTATTAACTTTTTTTCATACATATTTTTAGAATAGACTATTCTTCCACTATCAATGTCCATAACTACTGTTGAACGCCCACTATCAGCATAAATATTTATTGGGAATAATATTAATATTAAAATAATTAGTTTTTTCAAAATATCACCTATTAAATAGTATGAAAATTAAAAAAAAAGAGAACTTATAGTTCTCATGCATAATATCTAATTATAAAGTAAATCAATGCAATTATTAATATAGCTGCTGTTATAATTGAGACAAACAAAACATTATTAATAAAACCATATTTATCATCTTTAGTAAGAACTTTTTGTTTTCCTTTTTCTTTTTCATTTTTATTTTCTTCATATTCGCTTCCTGAAAGTTCAAAATCAACTTCTTCTGTTTCAACATCATCAATCATTGCCTCAAGATCATTATTATCTTCTTCTTCAGGAGCCTCGTTTGAACTTGCTCCATCATATTCTTCTGCGGCATAATTAGCATCTTCAAGTGAAGCAACTGTAACTTCTTGTTTTTCATTTATAACAGCTTCATGAATTTTATTGTCTTCATCAATATAAATTAAATTTTCTAAATCAATTCCCTTTATTCTTAATCTATCATAGTTTTGTAAAAGATATTTTAACTTTGCAATATCTTCATTAGCACTACTATTAAAGTTAATATTTAATCCTAAAATTTCTTCTTTAGTATACATTTTTAACTCTAAATTTTCATCTATACGTTGATCATTTAAAATATTATTACTATTAGTTTCTTCATTTTCAGTTTGATATTTTTCATTTTGTTCTTGTATTTCTCTTAGATATTCAACTAAAGTTTTTCCTTTTTTATTATTCTCTAAAACTACTTGTCTTCCTAAACTAATATCATAAAAAGAAAATATTTCTTTACCATTACTTAAAAACTTATGCTCTATTTTATCAACAGATACGCCAAAAGTTTTAGCAATTTCCTCTTCTTCACTTTTTTTAGGAACTTCTTCTTGTTCTTGTTTTGAATAATATTCATTTATTACATTATTTCTTTCACTTGCTGATACAGAATGAATTTTTTTAAGTAATTCTGATAATTCAGGATTAGTTTTAATTAAATTACGAACTTCGGCAATTACTTTTTCTTCTTCTGTATTAGAATATATACTACGTTCTTCTTTAGATAGTTTTTCAAAACGATTTATCATTTCAACATATTTTATAAGTAATTCTTTTTCCATACTCTCACCTATTATAAGTTTATCAAAAAAATAAAGATATTTCTAGTTTTTTATAGAAGCTTTAATTGATTTAATAAAAATACTGTGTTAAAATGTACTATATTGAAAAAAAGAGAGGAGATTTTTTATGGCAAATGATAAGTTTGTTCAAAAAGTAACATCGAGAGATGAAAATTTTGCTCAATGGTACACTGATGTTGTTAGAGAAGCAAAATTATGTGATTATTCTAGTGTAAAAGGATGTTTGAACTATTTGCCGAATGGTTATGCCATATGGGAAAACATTCGTAATCTTTTAGACAAAAGATTTAAAGACACTGGTGTGGAGAATGTTTACCTACCGGTACTTATACCAGAAAGTCTTCTAAAAAAAGAAGCTAGACATATCGAAGGATTTGCTCCTGAAGTTGCTTGGGTAACTGAAGGTGGTAATCAAAAATTAGAAGAAAGAATGTGTATTAGACCT
>CADBCT010000030.1 GCA_902793315.1 uncultured Erysipelotrichaceae bacterium | reverse complement strand
AAGATCCCTTGAAGACGACAAGGTTGATAGGCTGGAGATGGAAGAATGGTGACATTTTGAGTTGACCAGTACTAATAGATCGAGGATTTAACCATAATTAATATATTTGATGAACACAGTATCTAAGTTTTCAGAGAATTATTTCTCTAATATTTTTCTACGTAACGATAGCTAGTGAGGTACACCTGTTCCCATCCCGAACACAGAAGTTAAGCCACTAAACGCCGAAAATAGTGTATGCGAAGATAGGTAGTTGCGTAGAATTTTTTTTTGCAATAAAAATCACTAACTAGAATAGTGATTTTTTTATGTTATAATAAAAATGGTGATTTTATGAACAAGAAAGACTTTGAAAAGTATTTAAATTTAGCTGTTTCCACAGGAGCGGATTTTGCGGAAATTTATTATGAAAAAAATTGTGATAAAAATTATAATTTAATTGATTCTAAATTAGATCAAATTCAGTCAAATAATTCAATAGGATTAGGTATTAGAATTACTATGGATAAAGAGAGCTTTTATTCATCAACTAATGATTTAACAAGTGATAATATCGAAAATATTATTAAGAAAATGCTAAAAAACATTCCAATAAAAAAAGCAAAAAAAGTTTTATTAACAGAGTTAGTGGATAAAACAAAAAAAGTAAAGATTCCTCACGATGATTATCCTGTGGAAAAGAAAAAAGAGTTATTAACTAATATTGATAAGATTGCTAGAAATGAGTCTAAATTAATAAACCAAGTATCTGCTAGTATAATTGAACAAGATAGAGAATTTACTATTGCAAATAGTGATGGTAAATATATAAAATCTAATGCTATTCTGACAAGAATTTGTGCTACAGTATTTGCTGAAAGAGATACTGAAAAACAGAAAGAATTTACTGATTTTGCCGGTGGAATAGGCTATGAAATACTAGACAAATACGATGTTAAAGAAGCTATTGTTAAAGTAGCTAAAACAGCTGTAGAAAAGCTAGATGCAGTGGACTTTAAAGGTGGAGAATTACCAGTTGTAATAGCTCCTGGATTTGGCGCAGTTATCTTCCATGAAGCTTGTGGACATGGACTAGAAGCTACTTCAGTTGCTCCTCATTTATCAGTATTCTCAGATGATTTAGGTAAAAAAATCGCAACTCCTAAAGTAACATTGATAGATGATGGTACTATTGAAGATGCTTGGGGAAGTTCTATTATAGATGACGAAGGTAATGAAACTAAGAAGAATGTGTTAATAGAAAAAGGAATATTAAAAAATTACTTAGTAGATCAATTTAATAGTAAAGATATGAATTTGCCTTCAAATGGTTGTGGAAGAAGACAAAACTATAAATATGCAACTACATCTCGTATGAGTAATACTTATCTAGCTCCAGGTACTGATAAAGTAGAAGATATGATAAAAAGTATTAAGTTAGGAGTTTATTGTGAAAGATTAAGTGGAGGTAGTGTTAATACTGCGACAGGGGACTTTAACTTTGCTGTTGATACAGCTAGATTAATTAAAGATGGAAAAATAGATAAATTATTAAAAGGAATAACTTTAATTGGAAATAGTAAAGATGTTTTAAGTAATGTTGAAATGATTTCAGATGACTTAAAAATATCCGCAGGATTTTGTGGTAGTAGAAGTGGAATGATTCCAGTAACTATTGGACAACCAACTATTAAAGTATCAAAAATACTAGTAGGAGGGAAAGAATAATGAACTATAAAGATTTTTTTAGTAAAGCTAAAGAAAAAGGTATAACTAATATTCAAATTACTGAAAAAGAAAACCATGGTAGTTCAGCTAAAACACTAGATGGGGAATTAGATTATCTAAATAACTTTGATAATACTAGCTATGAAATAAAAGCTGAATACAATAAAAAAACTGTTAAACTTAATAGTAATTATTTAGCTGAAGATATCCTAGATTTATTAATTATGAAAAGTACTTCTACTGATTCTAGTTATGAGGATGAATACTTAGAAAAAGATCAGAATATCAAGAAAGAGAAAGGTATTGATATTGATACAAGTAAAGAAATAAAAATAATAAAAGAGCTTGATAAATTAAGAAATAATTATAAAAAAATATCTGCTCTTGAAGTATATTTCTATGAACAATATCAAAATATTAGAATTATCAATTCTAAGGGAGTAGATATTTCAACTAATTCTCACTTATCTACCTTTGCAGTAGAAACAGTTGTAAAAGATAAAGAAACTACTTCTTTTGGTAAAGAAATATTAACTACTAATAAAAAAGATATTAATTTTGAAGAGTTTACTAAAGATGTAATAGAAAAAGCAGTAATTCAGAATAATAAAGAAAAGTTAGAATGTCGTAAATATAATGTTATTTTAGATAATGATGTTGCAGGTAGAATTATATCTCATTTAGGTACAATGCTAGCAGGAGATGCTATTCGTAATAAAGTATCTTGCTTAGGAGATAAACTAGATAAAAAGGTATTTAGTGATAAATTAACTATTGTTCAAGAACCAACTAATAAGAAATATCCTGGGTATAGATTATTTGATGATGAAGGTACTAAAACAAGTGATATAACTATTATTGATAAAGGAAAAGTAAAAACTTATCTATATAATATTAAAGAAGCTAAGATTAAAGGGATAAAATCAACAGGAAATGGTTATGGTGGTATTGCAACTAGAAATATGTATGCTAAACCAGGAAATGTGAATATAGAAGAATTATTAAAAGAACTAGATAATGGTATTTATATAACAGATTTTATGGGTTCAATGAGTTCAGCTATCAATATTGTTAATGGACAAATATCACTTCAAGTATTTGGCTTTATTGTAAAAGATGGGAAGATTATTAAAGGATTTGAACCAGCTATTATGACTACCACTATCTTTGAATTATTATCTAATATTGAAACAATTGGTAATGATTTAGTCTTTACAAATACAGCTTGTGCAGCACCATCAATTCTAATTAAAGATATTTCAATTGCCAGTTAAAAGTGTAAAATAGATTATAGAAGAGTTGTATAACTCTTTTTTTTTGGTATAATAAACTATAGGTGATAGATATGGATTATAAAGTAACAACATATTCAGAAAGTGAGACTATTGAATTAGCTCAAAATATTGAATCAGAAAAATTCCCTAATATGGTAATTTGCTTAACTGGTGACCTAGGTAGTGGAAAAACTGTCTTTACTAAGGGATTTGCACAAGCTTTAGAAGTAAAAGAAGAAGTAACATCTCCAACTTTTAATATTATTAAAGAATATTTATCTGGAGAAATGCCACTTTATCATATGGATGTGTATCGCCTAGAAGAATCTAAACAAGATTTAGGAATTGAAGAGTATTTTACAAAAAAAGGAATTACTATTATTGAATGGGCAGACTTAATAGAAGATCAATTACCTGATCGTAGATTAGATATTAGAATAAAAAACTCTAATGAGGATGAAGATAAACGTATTATTACAATTACTCCTCATGGTAAAAAATATGAAGACTTATGTGAGGCGGTTCTATGAAATACTTATACATAGATACTTCCTCAAGTTTTTTATATACAGCTATAGTTGAAGATGATAAAGTTTTAAGTGAAATTAAAGAAGAATTTGAACAAAGTTTATCAAAAATGGCTCTTCCTAGAATAGTTTCAATGTTTGAGGAAAACAATTTAAAACCAATTGATATTGATAAAATAATTGTAGTAAATGGACCTGGTAGTTTTACAGGAATTAGAATAGGTTTAACTATTGCAAAAGTATATGCTTGGAGCTTAGATATTCCAATTACTACAATACTTTCTTTAGAAGCAATGGCTGTTTCAAGTTCTAAAGTAGGATTTCATGTACCAATCTTAAATGCTAGAAGAGGTTATGTATTTACTGCAATATATGATTCTAGTTGTAATGTAATATTAAAACCATGTCATATACCTTTAACTGAATTACAAGAAAAACTAGAAGGTATAGGAGACTATGAATTAATATCTAATGATGAATTTGAAGATATTAAAACTAATTCATATGAACCAAACTTCTTAAAAATAGTTAATAAGTTTAAGGATAAGAAAAAGATTAATCCTCATCTAGTTAATCCAGAGTATTTAAAATTAACTGAGGCAGAAGAGAAGAAACATGATCAGTGAATTAATAAATATTAACGAAATAGATAATTCATTTATAAATAAAGATTATTTAGAAAACGAATTTAATAATAATCCCTATGCTAAAGTATTATTACTAAAAGAAGATAATAAAGTAATAGGATATATCTATTATAGTGATATCTATGAAAGAGTAGAAATTAATCAATTTGAAATAGATAAAAATTATAGAAATAAAGGTAATGGTAATTTACTATTACAAGCAATGATTAATAAAGTTCATAAAGATATTACTTTAGAAGTAAGAGAAGACAATACTTATGCGATTAAAGTATATGAGAAAAATGGTTTTATTAAGACTGCTACTCGTAAAGGATATTATAATGGAGTAGATGGAATATTAATGGAAAGAAAAGACTCTTCAAAATAAGAGTCTTTTATGTTAAAATATAAGTGAATTGTGGTGATGGCTATGAAAGATACATACATATTAGGAATTGAAAGTAGTTGTGATGAAACTAGTGTATCTATTGTTAAAAATGGTACTGAAGAAATAGCTACTATTATTTCTTCACAAATAGAAATTCACAAAGATTATGGTGGAGTAGTCCCTGAGATTGCTTCTCGTGAGCATGTTAAAAATGTTACGATAGTTCTAGAAGAATGTTTAGAAAAAGCTGATATGATTATGAATGATATTGATGCAATTGCAATTACTTATGGACCTGGATTAATAGGATCATTACTTGTAGGATTAGAGGCTGCTAAGACACTTGCTTTTGTCTATAATAAACCATTAATTCCAGTACATCATATCGCAGGACATATTTATGCAAATAGTTTAGTAAAAGAAATGAAATTCCCTTTACTTGCAGTAGTAGTAAGTGGAGGACATACTGAATTAATTGAAATGAAAGATCACTACAAATTTGAAAAATTAGGTGGAACATTAGATGATGCAATAGGCGAATGTTATGACAAAGTATCTAGAGTATTAGATTTAGAATATCCAGGAGGACCTAAAGTAGATAAGTTAGCACATGAAGGTAAAATTACTTATAAATTACCAGTTCCATTAAAAGATGATAGTTATAATTTCTCTTTCAGTGGACTAAAAAGTGCAGTAATAAATTTAGTTCATAATGAAGAACAAAGAGGAAAAGAAATAAATAAAGCTGATTTAGCTGCTTCATTTCAAGATGTAGCAGTAACTTCAATTATTAATAAAGTAAGAAAAGCAATAATTGATAGAAAGATTAAATATGTAATAGTAGCAGGAGGAGTAGCTGCTAATAAAGGATTAAGAGCGGCTATGGAAGAATTAACTAATGAATTAAATGTAGAATTATCAATACCACCATTAAAATATTGTACTGACAATGCTACTATGATAGCTGCTGCAGGATATTTCGCCTATAAAGATGGTAGAACAGCAGATTTAACATTGAATTCTAAGTCTCAAGACACACTAAAATAGTGTGTTTTTTATTTTACAAGAAGACAAAAAAACAATATAATGATAGTAGGTAGAATAGGTGACAATATGTTTAATCGTAAATTTTCATCTAATATACGTAGAAAAAAAAGAATGATTATATCAAGTATCATTCTTTTAGTAGTGTTCTTAGGAATAGGCTATTCAGCATTTTCTACTAACTTAGGAATAAATGGAACACTTAATGTATCAAAATATGATCAAACTCTATATGGAGTATTAGAAAAGGCAGCTAAGAAAGGATACGCTAGAGAATATACAGGAGAACATCAAGATTCAATGGCAGGAGTAGGTACAGAGAAGATATATCATTGGTATGCACCAACTGGTACAGCTGGTAATACTTTAGCAAATGAAATACTTGATAAAAACAATGTTATTTTTGCCGATCACTGCTGGAAAATGATAAGAACAACAGACACTGGTGGAGTAAAGATGATTTATAATGGAGAGCCAGAAAATGGGCAATGCTTAAATACAAGGGGCAACCACGTAGGATATGATTCTAGGACAACACAATCAATGTCTACAACATATTATTATGGAACTAGTTATACATATGATAAAACAAATAATGTATTCTCTCTTGATGGAACAGTTACAACAGGAACAATTCAAACAGGACAATATACATGTAAACAAACAATAAGTACCGGAACATGTGCAACACTATACCTAGTAGATACACTAAGTAGTGGTACAACATACTATGTTTTGCCATTAAATAGTAATTCAAATTATTCACAATTTGGAATGTTACCATTTAATCAAAATCGTGAATCACTAGCTTATGCAGGATATATGTATAATACAAGATATTTAACAGAAAGTGAAAACCATCAATATAATATTTATACTAATAATACGACAATAAATACAAGTTGGTATTATTCAGATACGATTGATTATGGGAATATAGTTACCAATCAATATACTTTAACAAATCCAATAGCCATCTCTACACTAAGTGATAATAATGAATTAGTAGGTAAATATGTTTTGTCAACAGGTGGTAATGGATCTGACACAAAAGCGAGATACATACTTGCCATAAGCGGAAATAGAATATACTATCGAGAATTAATCAGTGGAGATTTAAATATTACACTGACATCAGGTAATTCATATACAGATAATGGTAATGGTACATATACTATAAATGATCCGACAGAATTCACTTACATAAATTGGTATAATGGAGGTTATCATAGTAATGAAGGAAAATATGTATGTGATGGTTCAAATTCAACCTGTTCTAATTTAAAACATCTCGTAAGACTTACCTATCAAAATAGATACTATTATGGGAGCATAGAATATAAATATAAGTATAGTGATGCAGTGACTTATAATGGTACAATCTATACCTTGAGTGGAGATATAAAGGAGATATGGGATATTCCAAATTCAGATGAGCAAGCAGTAATAGCAACTCATCACTATTCGTGTCTAGACACAGGAACAACATGTTCACCAGTATACTACATAAGTAATTATAGCTCTTTAGGAGGTTTATACTATGTCAAATTAACTGGAGGATCTACTATAACAACGGCTATAAGTGATATGCTAAATTCAAATGACGTTAATCAAATTTCTTCAACAATAAAAATAGGAATAGATGCTTGGTATAAGAAATATATGACAAATTATACGAGTAAAATAGAAGATACAATTTATTGTAATGATAGAAGCATTCGTACATTAAACGGATGGGATCCAAATGGAGGAAATTTAGAATCATATTTATATTTTAAGAATGGTTATCCAACCACAGATTTAAGTTGTGCAAATATAACAGATAGGTTTAGTATAGCAAATACAAAAGCCAAATTAACTTATCCTGTAGGTTTAGCAACATATTCAGAAACGCAACTATTAAATAACAAAAATATTAAAGCAACAGCACAATCATATTTTCTTTTATCACCAAGTTACTTTGAAGATATAGTTCCAGACATAAATTATGTTTTACCTTCAACTGGAGCAGGATCTACAGCTTGTTCCACTAAGAATGGCGTTCGACCGGTAGTATCTCTAAAACCAGGAACCGAGTATGTAAGTGGTAATGGTAGTATGGATAATCCATATGTGGTTGAATGAGAAATTTGTATTTTCAAATTATTATGTGTTAGAAATATTAAAGTTGGTCTAGAGAAAAATTTATTTCTTTAGACCCTTTTATTTGAAATGGTAATATTTGGTGTTTGCTAATGCAGTTACTTTATTGTATTATTCATGTTTGGGTGATTATTTGAATTATTACAATGAAATAAAAAAAGAACTAATTAATAATGAAATAAATAGAAGGATTAAAAATTATTCTATTAATAGAAGTGATTTAAATACTTATTATAATGTGGGTAGGATGTTAAGTGAAGCAGGTAAACATTATGGGGAAGGGATAATTAAAAATTATTCTTTAAAACTAATTAAAGAAGTAGATAAAAAGTATAATACAACTAATCTAAAAAGAATAAGACAGTTTTATTGGATAATCGAAAAAGGTGCGACATTGTCGCACCAATTGACCTGGAGTCACTATGTAGAAGTTTTGCCTATAAAAAATGTAGAAGAATTTAATTACTATTTAAGAATAACACTTCATCAAAACTTAAGTATTAGACAACTTAGGCAAAAAATTAAATCCAATGAATATGAACGGTTACCTGAAACTACAAGAGTTAAGTTAATAGAAAAAGAAACTGCTGATATACAAGATTTTGTTAAGAACCCTATTATTATAAATACTAAGAATAATTATGAAATTATATCAGAAAAGGTATTACAAAGATTAATCTTGGAAGATATTTCTTCATTTTTAAAAGAATTAGGAGCAGGTTTTACCTTTATTGATAACGAATATAAAATTAAGTTGGGTGATAGATATAATTATATAGATTTACTCTTATACAATATTAAATATAAATGTTATGTAGTAGTTGAATTAAAAATAGTAGAACTTAATTCTAATCATATAGGTCAAATAGAAAAATATATGAATTATATAGATAAAAATATTAAAACAATAGAAGAGAATAAAACTATAGGGATTATTATTTGTAAGAAAGATAATAAATATATAATAGAATATTGTAGTGATAAAAGAATTATTAGTAGAGAATATGTATTAAAATAATTGTTCTTTTTTATTTATAATGTTATAATTAAGAAGAATAGGGGAGGCTAGAACATGGTCAATCGTATAATGTTAAATGAAACTTCTTATTTTGGAAGAGGATCAAGAGAGAAAGTAGCAGAAGAAATACTTAATAGAGGATATCAAAAGATATTAGTAGTAACTGATTATAATCTAATGGATAATGGATTAGTAAAGATGGTTACTGATATATTAGATAATAATGGAATTAATTATTGTACATATTTCCATATTAAACAAAATCCTACTGTTAATAATGTTAAAGAAGGAGTAGCTTTTGCTGGAGAAAATGGAATTGATGCGATAGTAGCAGTTGGTGGTGGAAGTGCTATTGATACTGCTAAAGCTATATCAATTATTATGAACAATCCTGAACATAATGAAGTAGTTACTCTAGAAGGAGCAGTTCAAACTAGAGTTAAAGGTGTGCCACTAATTGCATTACCTACAACAGCTGGTACTGCTGCTGAAGTTACTATTAATTATGTAATTACTGATGAGAATCATATGAAAAAGATGGTATGTGTTGATCCACACGATATTCCAGTATGTTCAATTATAGATCCCGATCTAATGCAAGGTATGCCTCAACAATTAGCGGCAGCAACAGGAATGGATGCCTTAACTCACGCTATGGAAGGATATATTACTAAAGCTGGTTGGTTAATACCAGATATATTCCATATAAATGCAATGGCACTTATTTATAAGAATCTAGAGAAAGCAGCTAATGATAAAGATAATATTGCAGTTGAAAAGATGGCTTATGCACAATATATTGCTGGAATGGGATTCTCTAATGTAGGACTTGGTATAGTTCATTCAATGGCTCATTCCCTAGGAGCATTCTTTGATACTCCACATGGTATAGCTAATGCTTTATTATTACCACATGTCTTAAGATTTAATGGAGAAGTTTGTCCAGACTTATTTAGAAATATGGGAAAAGCATTTGGTTTAAATATGAAAGGATTATCTGATAAAGAAGCTGTAGAAGAAGTAGTAGAAGCAGTTCAAGAATTATCAAGAAGATTAGGTGTTCCACAACACTTAAGAGATATTGGTATACCAGAAGAAATGCTTTTAGCCTTAGCAGAACAAGCAATTAATGATCCTTGTACACCAGGAAATCCTAGAGATGTAACAGTTGATGATATTCATAATATATATAAAGAAGCATATTAAAAGAAGAGAATACTCTTCTTTTTTTTGAATATACATTTAAAATACAATACCAATAATTATGCCCAGTAGTGCCAATACTATAATATACATAAACCAACACTTGAGATTCAAGACACCACCCCCATATGTATATTCTACTTTATAATATGAGTTGTTTAAAAACATAAATAATTAATATAACTAGGTATATTTATAATAAATGTCAGATTATTGTAAAAACAAGGGTGTAAAGTAAAAAAACAAGCTTTTTACTAGAAAACACTGGTAAATGTTTTTTTATAAGACTTTTTGAAAAAAACTAATTTTAGTACTTTACAATTTACAAAAAAATATCTTAAAAAAACATTTACTTTTTATTATGGATAAAGTATGATTTATTTAGGTCGAAAAAATATAAAGGTTAAAGGAGAATAATTATGGAAAGAGATATTTTTAATGATATTGTTGTAGTTAAACGTAGTGGTCAAAGAGTTAACTTCAATGATGCTAAAATAGCCATTGCCATTAAAAAGGGTTTTGACAGTGTCTATGAAGATTATGATGAAAAGAATGTTAATAAAGTAAAAGAAAAAGTACTTAATTGTATTGAGAAAGAATATAAAGATAGAAAGACTATTGGAGTAGAAGATATTCAAGATGTAATTGAAAAAGTACTTGAAAAAGATTATAAAGAAGTATATGAATCATACAAAGGTTATCGTGATAGAAGAACTGCTTCACGTGAAGCTTTTGTTGAAAAGCAACAACATAAATTTGTAAAAGCTATAGAGTCATTAGGATTAAAGAGTGCAGCTGAAGAAAATGCTAAAAGAGAAAATGCTAATGTAGATGGTGATGGTCCGATGGGAACTATGCTTCACTTTGGATCTACTGTTTCAAAAGAATTTGCTAAAGCGTATTTAATGGATGCTAAGTATGCTAGAGCTCATGATGAAGGAGCTATTCATATTCATGACTTAGACTTCTGGGCTATGGGTACTACTACTTGTACACAAATAGACTTAAATAAGTTATTTAAAAATGGATTCTCAACAGGACATGGATTCCTAAGAACACCAAATAGTATAGGTTCTTATTCAGCACTTGCTGCAATAGCAATTCAATCAAATCAAAATGAACAACATGGTGGTCAAAGTATTCCAGCTTTTGATTATTATATGGCTCCTGGAGTACTTAAGACATTTAAAAAAGAATTTAAACAAGAAATATCTGAATTATTAGATGTTGAAGGTTTTAAAGATTTTATTAACTTTGAAAAGATGCTTGAAGTTATTAATAAGTTAGAAAGCATTGAATTTGATTTAAGTATTTTTGATAGTCTTATTTCAAATAGTAAGAGAGTAAAAGAACTATTAGAAGTTGCTTATACTAATGCAATGAATAAAACTGATAGAGCTACTTTCCAAGCAATGGAAGCATTTATTCATAATTTAAATACAATGCATTCTAGAGCAGGAGCTCAAGTACCATTTAGTTCAGTTAACTTTGGTACTGATACTTCTCCTGAAGGTAGAATGGTTATTAAAAACTATTTACTAGCTACTGATGAAGGATTAGGACATGGAGAAACTCCAATCTTCCCAATTTCTATCTTTAAAGTAAAAGAAGGAGTTAACTATAATAAGGAAGATCCAAGTTATGATTTATTTAGATTAGCTTGTAGAGTTTCTGCTAAGAGATTATTCCCTAACTTCTCATTCTTAGATTCTACATTTAATAAACAATTCT
>CADBCT010000029.1 GCA_902793315.1 uncultured Erysipelotrichaceae bacterium | reverse complement strand
TTTTGTTATTCATATCGTTAGCATTATTAGGTAGTCCCTATTTAACATGGGATTATGGTAATCCCGAATGGTCTGTTATTGGAACATTATGGCATTCATTTGAGTGGACATTTTTTAGAATAGCACCTATTGCTGTAATAATATTATCAACAATAATATTAATTAAAAGGAATAAATGATAAATTACAAGTATACTTTAAGATGTAAATAATTTAATATTTATATCTTATTTTTTTATGTTAAATTATTTACCAAGAGTTTAAGTGAGAACGGCAAATTACAGAGGTCATAGAATCTAACAAATTGACAGTTCAGCTTTTATTTCTATTATTAATTTAGTTTAAGATAGTGAGGTCGTAGAATCTATATAACAAGCTTGATGAAATAATGGTGGAAACAAGAGACTTAAATTCAGAAAGGAGTAAATAATGAAATCAGTATTAAGTGTTGATGTAGCTAAAGGAAAAAGTATGATAATGTTATCTACTGAATATGGAGAAGTATTGATTGAACCTAAAGAGATAAAACATAATTTTCGTGATTTTAATGAATTAAAAGATAAAATTGAAAGTTTTAATTTAGAAGATTTAACTATTTTCATGGAATCAACAGGAATATATCATTTGCCAGTAGAAAGATATTTTAAAGAAAATAATTTTAATACATTAGTAATTAATAGTTTAACGACCAAAAATAATTATGATACATTAAGGAAAACAAAAACTGATACAAAAGATTGTATGAGATTAGCTAAATTATTTTTCGTAAATGAAGTAGAATATCATGATTTGTCTAAAAAAGATTTATATGCTAATTTGAAAGCAATGACAAGACAATATTTTTATCTAACTCAATTAAATGTGAGTTGTAAAAATAGATATAAAAGACTTATAAATATATGTTTTCCAGAATTTGAAGAAATATTTAAAGGCAGCAGAATATATGAAGAAACAGCATTAAACTTTATTAAAACCTTTCCTCATGCTTATATAGTAAAAGAAAAAAGAATAGATGCATTATACAATAATTTGTATAAAACTAATTCTAGACATGATTATTATTATAAGAGGTTAGCAAACAAAATCAAAGATATAGCAGTTAATTCATATCCAGGTGTCGATAAAGATCATTCGGATGTAAAGAACTTATCTGATATGGCTGCTATTTTACAAGAGAATATTAAGACAATAAATGAATTAAAAGAAAAGATGATAAAAACTGCAAAAGAGTCACCTTACTTCGATATAATTAATTCTTTTTACGGGATAGGAGAAGTATTAACAACCGAATTATTAGGTGAATTAGGTGATATAACAAGATTTGATAATCATAGACAATTAATTGCTTTCTGTGGTTTAGATCCAACAATAATTCAATCTGGGAAAAGTATAAACGTGCATGGAACTATTTCTAAACGTGGAAATAAATATGCAAGATGGATATTATTTAATATTAGTCAAATAGTAGTTAAGTTAGGGCATCAATGTCCTGGACACCCCGTATATGATTATTATTTAACAAAAAAAGCAGAAGGTAAACATTATTATGAAAACCTAACTGCTTGCTCTACAAAAATATTAAGAATGTTATATACAATGTGCAAAAATAATACAACATTCAAAATAAATTAACAAATTAATTTTAACATATATATAATTACATTACACGAAAAAAATTAAAAAAACGCATATTTTCGTGTTTTTAGTCGTGGTATAATATTAATATAAATTTAGTGTTGACAAAACTTAGATAGTCAATTTATCAAACTAATCGAAAGATTAAGATGTTACGAACAGTAAAATTAGATACCTTTTTAGATAACTATATTTCTTAAAAAGTGAAAAATATTGCACAATATATGAAGAATAAGGACATAATTAGGAAGATTATCGCAGAAAATATGCAATTAAATTCCATGTGGTTCCGGTCGCAAATATAAGCAGTGTTGTGGTAAACAATCCCGTAAAGCCTCAAAAATAAAGACTTACGGGATTTTTTTGCTACATGGTTTAATAAAAATTTGCAAGAATGGATAAAATATAGTATAATCTATTCATTCACAAAGCCATTGCGAGGAAGAGTAAAAAAATATAAAGCATTTTAGAGAACTCTGTTAGGTGAAAAAGAGGATGTAAATATTTTTTGAACATGGCCCTCAAGGCGAATGACTGAAAGGCTCTTAGTAGGTCATTACGGGAATGCCCGTTATAGCAGACACCTATAACTATGCGTAGACATAAGTAGGTTATTGAGTTTAATACAGTAATGTATTATTAAATAAGAGTGGTAACGTGAATATTTCACCTCTTAGGGACAATAGTGTTTCTAAGAGGTTTTTTATTTAAAGAAAGAAGGAGATAAAATGAATATTATAATTGGAATTAGTTGGCCTTTTGCAAATGGAGAACTGCATATAGGTCATGCAGCAAGTAGTTTACCTGGTGATGTAATTGCTAGATATCATAGACTAAAAGGAGATAAAGTTATATTAGTATCTGGAACTGATTGTCATGGTACACCGATTGAAGTAAAAGCATTACAAGAAAATAAAAGTCCAAAAGAAATAGTAGATGAATGCCATGTTTCATTTGCTAAAGATTTTAAAGACTTTGGTATAAGTTTTGACTTATACAATAGAACAGATGATCCTTATCACAAGGAATTTGTTAGGGAACAATTTGTTAAATACTACAACAATGGATACTTAGAAGAAAAGGAGGAAGAGCAATTATATTGTAATCACTGTAAATTGTTTTTGGCAGATCGTTACATTATAGGTATATGCCCTAAATGTGGTACTGAAATAAAAGGCGATGAATGTGAAAAGTGTAGAAGCTTACTTACAATAGATGAAGTAAAAGAAACTAAGTGTGCTATATGCGGTTGCAAAACAACTTATAAAAAGAATAAAAGTCTATATTTTAAATTATCTAATTTTCAAAAAGAAATAAAACAATTATTAGATTCAAAAAGAAATCTTTGGAGAGAAAATGCAGTTAACTTTACTGAAAGATATTTAAAAGAAGGAATACCAGATAGATGTGCATCACGTACTTTAAACTATGGTATAGACATCCCTATAGATGGTTTTAAGGATAAAAAATTATATGGATGGTTTGAAAATGTATGGGGATATGTAACAGCTAGTAAAAAATATGCTGAAGAAAATAACTTAAACTGGGAAGATTTTTGGAAGAATGATGATAGTAAGATATATTTAGTTCACGCTAAGGATAATATTCCATTCCATACAGTTATATTTCCATCATTATTATTAGCTACTAATGATAATTATAGATTACCAGATAAAATAATATCAGATGAGTATATAACTATAGAAGGTGAAAAATTATCTAAAAGTAAAGGTAATTATATAACACTAAGACATTTATTAGATAATTATCCAGTAGATACTATTAGATATTACTTTAGTATTAATAATCCAGAAGCAAGAGATTTTAATTTCACTTATGAAGGATTTATCAATTCTATTAATGGCGAGTTATTAGGTAAATGGGGTAATTTTGTAAATAGAACACTTCAGTTTATTAATAAATCATTTGATGGTAAATTAAATAGTAATAAAGTAGATGAAACAATCGAATCTAAATTAAAAGAGTTATATGATGTAGTTGGTAATGATATTGATAATGGAGATACAAAAGATGGTTTATCAAAGATATTCGAATTTATAAATTACTCAAATAAATACTTTGATGAAAATGAACCTTGGAAACTAGCTAAAGAGAACACTAATAAATGTGAAGAAATATTATATAATTGTTGTAATATCATATTTAATATAAATAATCTTTTAAAACCATATTTATTTGAAACTACTAAAAAAGTAGAAGAATATTTAAATAGTAATATTAATAGTTGGGATTATCAAAGATTAGAAAAAGTAGAACTATCAAAAGAAATAAATCCATTATTTATTCGTTATGATAAAAAGGTAATTGAAGAAGAAAAAACTAGATTAATCAAACAAAAATAGTATTATTTAAAAGCTCTAAAAGAACATGTTGTTTGAAAAACACAAACAAAATCACGAAAAGAACTCATAATTAAAAAGAGTTCTTTTATTTTTGATAATAATGAATAAATAATAAGCAGAAGATGTTTTTACTTTTATGCTATAATAAGAAAAAGGAAGTGATAGGATGTTAATATCTATTATTAGAGGAGCTATTGTCTTAATTGGCTTAGCTTTACAAATACTATTATCGTTATTTACTAATTTGTATTTAACTGATCATGTGGCTTTAATAAATGTCATTTATAGAATTGTAGGCTTATTGATTACCTTAGGATTAATTAGAAATAGCAGAAGTTATTCCTATACACTACCTTGGATAGTAATAATTTTAGTATTTCCTTTAGTTGGAACATTACTATATATAATTATTGGTTATAATAAGAAAAGAAGTAGACGTTTAAAATCTATTTTAAAGAGTGAAGAAAAGAGTTCTAAATATTTAATTCAAGATGAATCTATTCGAAAAGAAATAAATAATAATAGTAGAATTAGATATATTACAGACTATACTAATTATCCCGTTACTACTAATAATGATGTTAGCTATTACCCATTAGGAGAAATTGCTTTTAAAGAAATGATAAAGGAATTAAAAAAGGCAAATAAGTTTATTTTCTTTGAGTATTTTATAGTTGCTCCTGGAAAAATGTGGAATTCTATTTTAGAAATACTAAAAGAGAAAGCTAAACAAGGTGTTGAAGTTAGGGTTATGTATGATGATTTAGGTTGTTTTTCTAGCCTTAAGAGTTCTTATCCTAAAGAATTAGAAAAGTATGGAATAAAATGTGTTGTTTTTAATAAATTAACACCTGTTTCGGGTATTATTATGAACAATAGAGATCATCGTAAGATACTTGTTATTGATGGTAAAGTGGCTTTTTCAGGTGGTATTAATATTGCAGATGAATATATTAATGAGAAAGTTAAATATGGTCATTGGAAAGATAATGGAATAAAAGTATCTGGAGATGCTGTTTGGAATTATACTGTTATGTTTTTAACTATTTGGAATGCTTTTAAAAAAACTGATAGTAATTATGAAAAATATAAGTATAAATATCCAAAATCTAAAGAACATAAAGGCTATGTTATTCCATATGGAGAAACACCATTAGATGAAGAAGTAACAGGACAGAATATTTATTTGAATATTATTAATCAAGCAAATGATTATGTTTATATTTGTACACCATATTTAATTATTGATACTGATATGATTAATGCTTTAACTTTAGCGGCTAAAAGAGGTGTTGATGTTAGAATAATTATTCCAGGGATACCAGACAAAAAAATAGTTTATTCTTTATCAGAAAGTTATATTGAGCCACTTGTTAAATATGGAGTTAAAGTTTATAGATATACTCCTGGTTTTGTTCATAGTAAAATGTTTTTAGCAGACGATAATATAGCAACTGTAGGAACAATCAATTTAGATTATCGAAGTCTATATTTACATTTTGAATGTGGACTTTATTTAGAAAATGTTAAATGTATAAAAGAAATAAAAAATGATATGATTGATACTTTAGATAAGAGTAAAGAAGTATCAAGAAAAGAAGCAAGGCCACCTTTTTTAAAAGCTGTTCGACAAGCTATTTTAAGATTGGTTGCTCCATTAATGTAATAAAAAGAGAGCTAATATTAGCTCTCTAATCTATATACAGAGGATCTTCACACTACAAAGTGAACCTTCCTCAATAATAATATATGTAGTTATTAAGGAAAAATGCTAAATTACTTAAATTTATTTATAAAAAATCAAGAAAATTACTGAAAGACAATAAAATTAATAATTTAAGGTAAGAAGAAGTGATTCTTCTTTTTTTGTAAATTAACACTTTAAAATTGATAAAATCTATTTATATGTTGTCATAAATGAGGTAAAATATATTATAGGTGATAGTATGGATATCAAAGAAATAGAAAAATCATTAAACAATGATTTAGAAATAGTAAATAATTTATGGAGGTCACTTTGACATTCCTAGTAAGAAAGAAAAAGTAAAGGAATTACAAAAAGAGACTGAAGCAGCTGATTTTTGGAATGATCGTATCAAAGCAGAAGAAATTATTAAACAGATAAATGATTTAAATGAAGAAATCAGTAGGATTGAATTATTAAAAAAGGATATAGAAACCAATAAAGAACTATTAGAATTAATAGAAGATGATTCATTACTAGAGGAACTTGAATCTAATACCAAGGGTATTAGTGAAAGAGTAGAGCAATTAAAACTATTAGTATTACTAAATGGCCCATATGATAAAAATGATTGTGTCCTAGAAATTCATCCGGGAGCAGGTGGAACCGAATCATGTGACTGGGCCAGTATGTTATATAGAATGTATACTAGATGGTGTGAAAAGAAAAATTATAAAGTAGAAGTTCTAGATTACCAAGCTGGTGATGAAGCAGGTATTAAGAGTGTTTCTCTACTAGTTAAAGGGAAGAATGCCTATGGTTATTTAAAAAATGAAAAGGGTGTACATCGTTTAGTTAGATTATCACCATTTGATTCTAATAATAGGAGGCATACTTCGTTTGCTTCTGTTGAAGTAACACCTGAAATAGAGCAAGATACAACTATTGAGATTGATGAAAAAGATTTAAAAATAGATGTTTATCGTTCTACAGGAGCGGGTGGACAAGGAGTAAATACAACAGATTCAGCAGTTAGAATAACTCATTTACCTACTAAGATAGTAGTAACTTGCCAGAATGAAAGAAGCCAAATACAAAACAAAGAACAAGCACTTAAAATTCTTAAAAATAAGTTATTGATACAAAAAATGGAAGAAAACGAACGTGAAATGAACAAAATAAAAGGTAATCAAATGAATATAGATTTTGGTTCACAAATAAGAAGTTATGTTATGCATCCATATTCAATGGTTAAAGATCATCGTACTGAAGTAGAAACCAGTAATGTTTCTAAAGTGATGGATGGAGATATAGACATGTTTATTGAAAGCAATTTAAAGAAAGGGCTATAATATGAATGTTTTTTCTAAAAATAAATATTTAAAATTAGCAGAACTGATTAATAAAAAAGCCTATGGTAAAAGAGTTCTTGAATTCTTAATAGGTTGTTTTACGGTATCTTTAGCTTATAATATTTTTATTGCTCCTAATAACTTAGTACCTGGTGGAGTTGGAGGTATTGCAGTTATTTTAGATAATTTATTTGGAATTAGTAATTCGACTGTTATCATAATTGCTAATATTTTCTTACTTATTGCTAGTTTGATTTTACTTGATAAAGATAAAACTAGGGCTAGTTTACTAGGAACAATGATGTTTCCAATCTTTGTTAAATTAACTGAAAACGTAAATGTGTGGTTACAAGTCGATACATCTCATCTATTACTTTCAGCTTTATTCGGTGGAATTCTTTATGGTTTAGGTGCAGGTATTGTTTTTAGAGCTGGTTTTACTATGGGTGGAACTGATATTATTAATCAAATACTTTCAAAGTATTTAAAGCAAAGTATTGGTACTAGTATGTTAATGAGTGATGGATTAATTGTCCTATCATCAGCAATTTTCTTTGGAATGAATAGTATGTTGTATTCAATAATTATTCTTTATTGTATAAGTTTGATGGCTGATAGAGTAATACTTGGTATATCTGATAGTAAAGCCTTCTTTATTATTACTGATAAAGAAGATGAGGTTAGAGAGTATGTTTTAAAGACTTTAGGTCATGGAGTTACTGTTTTTAAAGGACAAGGTGGTTATAAAAGACATAATGAAAACTTACTTATGGCAGTTATCCCAACCAGAGAATATTATCGATTAACTGAAGGTATTAGAATGATTGATAAAGATGCATTTTATATAATTACTGATACATATCAAGTATTTGGAGGTGAGTAAGATGGATGATATTAAAAAAGTTTTAAAAAAGAAGAATAAGACATATCGTATTGTTTTGATATCTTTATCTACGATACTTTGGGCAATATTATATAATTTATTCTTATTACCAATGAAATTAGTAACAGGTGGAACTAATGGTGTAGCTACTATTACTAATTATTTATATGGAATAGATCCAGCATTTATGATTTTCTTACTTGCGGCTGCTTGTGCGGTAATTAGTTTTATGTATTTAGGGTTTGAAAGAACAATGACTAGTTTAGCAGCTAGTATTGCCTATCCAGTCTTAGTTAAATTAACATCTAATATTACAGATATTATTGTGATTGACTATAGTGATGTATTACTCTTAGTTGTCTTTGCCGCTGTAATTTGTGGAGTAGCTAATGGTTTAATGTATAAGAGTGGTTATAATAATGGTGGTTTTCCAGTTATATCTCAAATTCTTTATGATAAGTATAAAATATCAGTTGCTAAATCAAGTTTAGTAATTAATGTAATTATCGTTTTAATTGGAGCATTCTTCTTTGGAACTACTAATGCTTTATATGCTATTATTTATATTTATATTAGTAATATAGTCTTAGATAAAGTATTACTAGGTATTTCAAATAATAAGGCTTTTTATATAATAACAACTAAAGAAGAGGAAATAAAAGAATATATTATGAAGACTCTTCAACATTCCATTACTACGTTTGATGTAAAAGGTGGCTTTTTAGATAATAAAAGAAAAGTTATGTTAACAGTTATTCCATCTAGAGAATATTATCGATTAACTGAAGGAATTAAAGCAATTGATTCTGATGCGTTCTTTGTTGTAACTGATTCATATCAAGTAGAAGGTGCAAAATAGTGTCAAGAAAAGAGGTTCTTAGGGAACTTTCTTTTTTTTACTATAAAAAAATGATATAATAAAATAGCTAAGGTGGTGAAAAAGCTAGATGAGTGATTTAATAAGACTTAAAAATGTTGAAAAGAAATATAAAAATGGTGTTACTGCTATTCATAATTTAAACTTAGCAATTGAAAAAGGATCTTTCGTTTTCGTAATTGGAGGATCTGGAAGTGGTAAAAGTACCTTGATAAAGATGCTTTATCGTGAAGAAAAACCAACTAAGGGACAAGTAATAGTTGGTGGATTAGATGTAGCTAAGTTAAAGAATAGTAAAGTTTATAAATTAAGAAGAAAATTAGGAATAGTATTTCAAGACTATCGTTTACTTCCAAAACAAACAGTTTATGAAAATGTAGCTTTTGCTTTGGAATGTATTGGAGAAAAGAAAGATTCTATTAGAATAAAAGTTTTAAAGGCCTTAGAAGATGTAGGATTAAAGAACAAAGTACATGAATATCCTGACAAACTATCTGGTGGAGAACAACAAAGAGTAGCAATTGCAAGAGCTATTGTCAATGAACCTAAATTGTTACTTTGTGATGAGCCAACTGGTAATCTTGATCCTGATATGAGTATGGAAATAATGAAAGTATTGGAAGATATTAACAAAAGGAGAGGAACTACAATTATTATGGCTACTCATGATAAGGAAATTGTTAATAAGATGAAAAAACAAGTTGTTACTTTAAAAGAAGGTCATTTAGTAAAATTTAAACAGAAAGGAAAGTACGAAGATGAAGCTATTTAGAATGTTAGGTAGAAGCATCAGAGATGCTGTTAAAAGTGTAATAAGAAACTTTTCTCTTTCACTAGCTTCAATCTCTTGTATTACTATTACTTTAATTATTGTTGCTATAGCTATTATGGCATCATATAATGTTCAAAATTTTACTAAAGAGATTGAAAGAGATATGACAATTGTTGCTTTCTTAGATAATGATGCAACTAAGTCAGATGTGAAAGAAATTGAAAAAGAAATTAATTCAATTTCTAATGTTGATAAATATACATATCAATCAAAACAAGAAGTAAAAGAAAAAATGCAAGCAGAATCTGATGTTTTTGATACAGTATTACAAAATTGGTCTGATGAAGAAAGTCCATTAAAGGATACTATTCAAGTAAAGGTAAAAGATGTTGAAAAAATCAATAAAACTGCTGCTAAAATTGAAAGTATTGATAAAGTAGCAGTAGTAAGATATGGTTCTGGAATGGTTGATAAAATGATAGCGGCTTTTAATCAAGTAGAAAAGATTACTTATGGAATCGTTATTGCTTTAATTGTTGTCACAGTATTCTTAATTATTAATACTATTAAATTAACTATTTCAGCAAGACGTAGAGAAATAGGAATTATGAGATTAGTAGGAGCTAGTAATTTTACTATTAAAACACCATTTATTATTGAAGGTATGATTTTAGGTATTTTTGGATCAATAGTACCAGTTTTAATTACTATGTATGGATATACTGCTTTTTATAATCATTTTGATGGATATTTATATTCTCAATTAATTAAATTAATTCAACCAGAACCATTTATCTATCAAGTATCTTTATCAGTTATCATTATTGGTATCATTGTTGGTATGATTGGTAGTTCTAGTGCTGTAAGAAAGTATTTGAAGGTGTAATATGAAGAAGAAAGTAAAGCTAATAATTGTCTTAGTAGCTATAACTTTACTTTTACCAATAAAGGCTTCTGCTGTTACATTAGGTGAATATGAAGCTGCAGTTGAAAAATATACTAAAGAATTACAAGAAAAAGAAGCAAAGATAGCTAGAGGTAAAGAAGAAATAGCTGCTGTTAAAAAAACAATTGCTGAAACAGAAGAAAAAATTGCTAGTACTGAAAGAGAAGTAGAAGCACTACAAGCAGAAATTGAAAGATGCGATAGAGAAATTAAAAAGAAAGATGCTGAAAGCAAAAAAATAATGGAATATTATCAAATAGAAAATGGTAATAATGCTTATTTAGAATATGTTTTTGGAGCAACTTCTATTACAGATATGATTTATCGTATGTCAGTAGCTGAACAATTGACTGATTATAATGATAAGGTTATGAAAGAATTAAAACAGTTAATTGAAACTAATAAGAAGAAAAAAGCTGAATTAAAACAAAAACAAGAAGAATTAAATGCACTAAAGAAAAAATTAGAAAGTGAAAAAGAAAGAATAGAGGAAGAAGTAAGTGGTGTAGAAGGAACTGTTCCAAGTACTAAGGGACAGATTGAATTATATCAAAAGCGTGTTAATTACTATCGTAGTAGAGGATGTAGTTCTAATGATATCATCGGTGTTACTTGTGATGTACCGCCAAAGGTTACTCCATCGTCTGGAGGAAA
Organism: uncultured Erysipelotrichaceae bacterium; assembly: GCA_902793315.1. GTDB lineage: Bacteria > Bacillota_I > Bacilli_A > RF39 > UBA660 > UBA3789. The sequence continues at coordinate 567 of CADBCT010000029.1, read as the reverse complement.
TGTTTCCGCTGGAGCAGTTATTGGAGAAAATGGATTCCGTTTCCCAGTTAATGGTGGAAGAATTAGTTGGGGCTATGGTGGAGGACATAGAGGCGTGGATATCACTAGAGGTTGTGGAACACCAATTTATGCAGTAGCTCCAGGAACCGTTTATTACGTAGGTAATGGTTTGGATGTATATGGTGCGTATATGGTTTTAGTTGTTCACAATGTTAATGGACAATTAGTATTCTCACAATATGCTCATGTTCAACCAGGAATACCTGTTTATGTAGGTCAACCAGTAGATACTAATACAATAGTTGCTTATATGGGATCAACTGGATATTCGACTGGATGCCATTTACATTTAGAAATGTCTAGATACTATGGCTGGGCTTATAATGGAACATATTATCAATATATAAATAACATTATAAGTCCATGGAATTATGTACCAAGTCCATATTAGAAATAAAAAAAAGCAAATAATAAAGTAGTCAACTAAAAATAGACACTTTATAAAAAGAATCACTAAAACCCTGATTCAATTTTATATTGAATTGGGGTTTTATAATTTAAAGCATA
>CADBCT010000028.1 GCA_902793315.1 uncultured Erysipelotrichaceae bacterium | reverse complement strand
AAATGAATTATGATGAATTTAAAGAGATGGCAGTTTATTTGATGCAGAAAGGCAAACAACAAACAATTGCTATGGGAAGATATGTTGATCATTTAATTGAGGAACAGAAAACTGATGCTGAGTTACTTAGTCATACTTTTGATAAAATGCTAGATTTGGCTTTTGTTGATTATGAAAGAATTAAGCCTATGTATTATAAATTATTAAATTATACTAGACATTTTAATGAGGACGTAAGTGAATTTTATGGAAATTTTTTTGTTGATTTTTTTGAAATGCCAGAACAAGGTATAAATGAACCTACAAAAGAATACATAATTACTAAAAAAGATAAATAAAATGTATTGTAAAGTAAAATTATATTTATTGTAAATTTAATTATTTATCTGTAATATATGGTATAATTTTGGTAGATGGAGTGATTCTATGAAAGCAATAGTAGTAGCTGGTGGAACCGGTGGACATATATATCCTGCTTTAGCTATTATAAACAAGATAAAAGAAAAAGAAGAATCAAGTGAATTTTTATATATTGGTACTACTGATAGAATGGAAAAAGATATTATTCCAAACTTAGGAATAAAGTTTATTGGCTTAGAAATGTCAGGATTAAATAGGTCTAATCCACTTTCTAATATTGAAGTTTTTCGCAAATTTAATAAAGCTATAAAAGAATCAAGAAAAATTATTAGAGATTTTAAACCTGAAATAGTTATTGGTGCTGGTGGTTATATTACAGCTCCAGTTTTATATGCTGCTCATAAAGAAGGAATTCCAATACTTATTCATGAACAAAACTCTATTCCAGGAGTATCTAATAAATTTATTAGTAGATTTGCAGATAAAATATGTGTATCACTTCCAAATAGTGTAAATTTATTTCCTAAAGATAAAGTTATTTATACTGGTAATCCTCGTAGTGAAGAAATAATAAAAGTAGAAAAGTATAATAAAACTAAATTAGGATTTGAAAAAGATAAACGATTAGTTGTCGTTGTAATGGGATCACTAGGTAGTACAACCATGACTAAAAAAATAAAAGAATTAATTCCAGCTTTTAATGGAAAAGATTATCAAGTCTTAATTATTACAGGTAAAAAGTATTATGATGATTATAAAGATATAGAATTAGCAGATAATGTAAAGATAGTTCCATTTATGGAAAATCTTATTAATTTACTTAAAGATAGTGACTTAATAGTATCACGTGCTGGAGCTAGTACAATTGCTGAAATAACTGCTATTGGTTTGCCGGCTATTTTAGTACCATCTCCATATGTTACTAATAATCATCAATATAAGAATGCTAAAGAATTAGAAGATGCTGGAGCCTGTATAATAGTTACTGAAGAAGATTTTTCTAAAGACAGTATTCCTAAAGAAATTGATAAATTATTTTCAGATAGTAAAGCTTACGATAAAATGGTTGAGAGTAGTAAAACTCTAGGTATTACTGATTCTGCAACGAGAATTTATGAAGAAGCTAAAAAGATAATTAGGTGATTAGATGAAAGATAAACTTGCTCAAATTAAAGATTTGAATATAGGAAAAGTTGAAGAAGATGTTTCCTTAGCTAAATATACTACCTATAAAGTAGGTGGTGTTTGTCGTGGAATAGTTTTTCCTAAGGATACAGATTGCTTAATTACTTTAATTAGATTCTTAAAAAGCGAAAATATCCCGTATAAAATCTTGGGTAAAGGATCTAATTTATTATTTAGTAGTAAACCTTATGAAGGAATCTTAATAAAATTAGATGAATTTAATAATGTTAAATTTTTTGGTAAAACCAAAATTCAAGTAGAAGCAGGTTTTCCACTTATTAAGCTAAGTATGATGGCTGCTAAAAAGGGTTTAACTGGTTTGGAATTTGCCTCAGGTATTCCTGGTAGTGTCGGTGGAGCAGTATTTATGAATGCTGGTGCTTATAAATCTGACATGGGTTATATTGTTGAAAGAGTAAAAGTATTAACTCCAGATTTAAAAGTTATTTATTTAGAAAATAAAGAAATGAATTTTCATTATCGTAGTTCATTCTTACAAAAACATCCAGATTTTATTTGCTTAGAAGCTACGATAAAACTACAAAAAGGTAAAAAAGAAGCTATTGAGGAAGTAATTAAAGAAAGAAAACAAAGACGTGTAGAATCACAACCATTAGAATATCCTTCTGCAGGTAGTGTCTTTAGAAATCCAGAAGGGGATTTTGCCGGTAGGCTAATAGAAGACTCGGGACTTAAAGGAAAAAAACATGGTGGTGCTATGATTAGTGATAAACATGCCAACTTTGTTATTAATTATGATAAAGCATCTGCCGAGGATATTAAATATTTAATAGATTTAGCACATGATACAGTATTAAAAAATTACAATGTTGACATGAAAATAGAACAAGAATTTGTTAATTGGGAGTAATTATGGCAAAAAAAATAGTCAAAAAAAGAAAATTAAAAGTATTTAATTTTTTAATAGTTCTTTTAGTTTTAATAGGACTATTTTTTGGCGTATATGAACTTACTAAAGTACCAATTAAAAATATAATAATTAAAAACACAAAATATTTAAATGATGATTATATTATAGAACTAGCTGAATTAAAAGATTATCCTTCTTTTATTTTAACTAATGATTATCGATTAGAGAAAAAATTAAAGACAAGTAAATATATTAATTCAGCAAGAATAAAGAAAAAGATAGGATTTATTATTGAAATAGAAGTGGATGAAAATAGACCATTATTTTATAATACTACTAATAATAAATATGTCTTAGGGAATGAAAAAGAAGTAAAAGAAGATGAAATTAGTTATAATTTTCGAGTACCTAGATTATTGAATTATGTACCTGATCAAAAATATAAAAAATTTGTTACAGGTATGCATAATATTAAAGAAGATACTTTATCTAAAATTAGTGATATTGAATATAAACCAAATGATTATGATAAAGATCGTTTCTTATTATATATGGATGATGGAAATGTCGTTTATTTAACGTTAACTAAATTTAAGATGATCAATCATTATAATGATGTTTTAAAACAATTAGAGAATCATAAAGGTATTTTATACTTGGATAATGGTAATCATTTTCAAATAAAAGAATAGGTGATAATATGAAAAAAGTATTTAATAAAAAAATAAGTATTGCATATTTGTTTTTTATATTACCAGTATTCTTTTTTTTGCTGATTGATTATAGTGACCAAGTTGAAGATGTTTGGTTTTTATTAGCTCATGGTAGATATGTAATTAATAATGGTATTCCTCATACTGAAATACTTACTTTGCATAAAGGATTACACTTTGTTATGCAACAATGGGCTTTTTCAACTATCTTGTATGCTATATATCACTCATTTGGTAGTATTGGAGTTAATATATTACTTGGAATAATCAATGCTTTAATAATTTTCTTCTTATATAAAACTTGTATGATTTTAAGTAAAAACAACAAATATTTTTCATGTATTATGGCTAGTATTATAGACTTATTATTAGAATTAAATTTTATTATACCTAGACCCCAGATTATAAGTTTACTATTATTAATTATAACTTTATATTTACTAGAAGATTATTTAAATAACAATAGTAATAAAATATACTTTTTACCGGTAGTTAGTATTATTCTAATTAATTTTCATGCTTCTATTTGGCCAATAATGTTCATTTTCTGTATGCCATTTATAGTAGAGTTTTTATATTTATATTATAAAAAGAAAGATAAACGTCTATTTAAATTAATAATTATTATGTTTATATCTCTTTTAACTGCCTTTATAAATCCTTATGGAAGTGAGGCGTTATTATATTCTTTTAATTCATATGGTAATCCTTTAATTGATAATTCAATTGCTGAGATGCATCGATTTACTTTAAATATTAAAATGTATTCTGCTACATGTACTAGTTTGTTAATTTTAGCAGTAATAATTGTTAATCTAGTTTTCTTATATAAAAATCATAAGAAATATCCAATTCATTATTATTTCTTTTTAGGCGGATTAAGTTTAATGGCTTTTCTTACTTTAAGAAATGTTTCTTTCTTGTTAATAGGTACTTTACCATTCATGGTTTTAAACTTTAATAAAGAAATTAAATTTAAATTACCATTAAAAGTATTTTTAATTCCATTAATAATAATATTATTAGTATATGGATTTAATTGTTATCGTGGGTATTATACTTTAAAAAATACTACTGTTAATAAAATAGTTAATTATTTAGATAAGAATGCTAATAAAAACGCTGTTATTTTTACAGGGTTTAATGAAGGATCATATTTTGAGTATAAGGGTTATAAAGTATACATGGATTCTAGAGCAGAAGTATTCTTGAAAAAGAATAATCATAAGGAAGACATATTTACTGAATATAATGATGTTTATAATGGAAAGGCAGACTATCATAAATTTATTTCTAAATATAAATTTACTCATATTGTAGTTCATAAGAAAACACTATTTTATAAGTATTTAAGTAGTAATAATGACTATGTAAATGTGTGTCATCAAAAGAGTATTTATTTGTATGAAAAAAGAGACTATTCTAAGACAGAATAATCTCTTTTTATTTGATATAGATTTTTTGTTATGTTATACTAAATATGGTGAGGTTATGGATATTATTATAATAGGAGCAGGACCAGCAGGGTTAGCAACTGCTTATCAACTTTTAAAACAAAACAAAAAACTAAAAGTAACAATACTTGAAGAAAGTGATTCCGTAGGAGGAATTAGTAAAACGGTTAGACATAATGGTAATCGAATGGATCTTGGAGGCCATCGTTTTTTTACTAAAAATGAAGATGTAGAGAAATTATGGTTTAAAATTATGCCTCTTCAAGGACATCCGGCTTATGATGATAAAATTTTAGGTACTAATAAAAAGTTTACAGGTAAAAAGAATCCTGAAAAAGATGATAATGTAATGTTAGTTAGAAATCGTATTTCAAGAATATTTTATAAACATAAGTTTTTTGATTACCCAGTTAGTTTAAATGCTAAAACTATTAAAAATATGGGATTTATTACAACTATAAAATGTGGTTTTAGTTATATTCATGCTTCTATTTTTAAGAAAGAAGAAAGTAATTTAGAAAACTTTTATATAAATAGATTTGGTAATGAATTATATAATATGTTTTTTAAAGGATATACTACTAAATTATGGGGAAGAACGCCTAGTGAAATAGATTCTAGTTGGGGTAGTCAAAGAGTTAAAGGTATTTCAATTAGAAAAGTATTAATTGATTATTATAAAAGACTATTTCATATTAAAAATAAAAATAAAGAAACTAGTTTAATTGAATCTTTTTATTATCCTAAATATGGACCAGGAGAATTATATGAAGAGATGGCTAAACAAATAGAAAAAATGGGTGGAAAGATTCTTTTAAATAGTAAAGTTATAAAAATAAAGAAAAGTAAGGATAATATTGAGAGTGTTACTTATGAAAATAATAAGAAGAAAGTAACTGTTACATGTGACAAATTAGTCTCATCAATGCCTGTTAAAGACTTAATTAATGATATGAATAGTGTCCCTAAACATATTTCTAAAATTAGTAATGATTTACCATACAGGGATTTTATAACTATTGGTGTTTTAGTACCAAAACTAGATTTAAAGAATGAAACAAATATAAAAACTATTCATAATAACATTCCAGATAATTGGATTTATATTCAAGATACAACAGTAAAGATGGGAAGAATTCAAATATTTAATAATTGGTCTAGTTATATGGTAAAAGATCCTATAAATACTATATGGATAGGTCTAGAATATTTTTGTAGTGAAGGAGATGCTTTCTGGAACTTAAAAGATGAAGACTTAGTAAAGATTGCGAAGAGAGAATTAAAGAAAATGGGCTTTTATGATGGAAAATTATTAGATAGTAAAGTTGTTAAAGTAAAAAAGGCTTATCCTGCATATTTTGATAGTTATGATCATATAGGAGAAGTTCGAGAATATATAAATGGAATAAATAATTTGTATTGTGTTGGAAGAAATGGAACACATTCTTATAATAATATGGATCATTCTATTTTAAGTGGTATGATTTGTGCTGATTTAATACTAAAGAATTCTCATGATTTAGATAAATTATGGAATGTTAATGTAGATAAAAGTTATCATGAAGAAAAATCTGATAATTAACATAAATTTAATTGATGAGATGTTACTGGAGAGGTGAATTATGAAGAAAATAAATAAGTATTTTTGCTATGTGTTTTTTGTTGTTCCTATTGTACTTTTTTTATTTTCTGATTTTACAGAAGAAACTGACATTTGGTTTTTATTGAGCCATGGGAGATATGTTTTAAACCATGGCTTTCCTCATGTTGAATTTTTAACAATGCATGAGGGATTACATTTTGTTATGCAACAATGGCTATCTAGCATATTATTTTATGTTATTTATAAACATTTTGGAGTAATTGGAATTTATTTTTTAGTATGGTTTTTCTTTGCGATAATTATGTATCTTGTTTATAAGCTTTGTATGAAAGTGTGTGGGGATATTTATCTATCTTGTGTATTTTCAACTATAACATTGAGTTTGCTGGCAAGAAATTTTATTACCTGTAGACCTAATACTATTTCTATTATTATATTTTTAGTACTTCTTATTATTATGGAAGGTTTTTATCAAAAGAAAAGTAAAAAAATATATTTATTAGTATTATTAAGTTTATTAGAGATTAATTTACATGCTGCTATGTGGCCAATATTATTTATTTTACTATTACCATTTTTGGCTGATTACTTTATTAAGTATCTAAAGAAAAAAGATAAAACATTTATTACGATACTTTTTGTTATGTTACTAATGTTTTTAGTCGGTTTTATTAATCCATATGGTTGGGAAGCAATGACATATTCTATAAGATCTTATGGTGTTTCTGAAATAAATGATTTTGTATGGGAAATGAGAGCTCTTAATTTTGGAAGTCAATATGACTATGTAAGGCATTTTTCTTTACTTGTATATATAGTTATCGTTGGTGTTTCAGTTATCTTAATAAAGTCTCGTAAAAAAGTTGATTATTATATACTTTTTCTTATCTTTGGTACATACTTAATGGCATTAATGAATATTAGGAATGTTATGATGTTTTTAATATGTAGCTTACCATTTTGTACAAAGTATATACCTGCAAAAACTAAGTATTCCAATACTAATCCTAAAATATATAATTGCTTTTATTTAGTATTAATGTGTTCTATTATTATGTTTGGTTTTGCTTGTAAAGATCACTATATTTTGCAAGATGAAAAATCTGGTCAAAAAGAAATTTTACAATATTTAGATCAACAAAAGAAAAATGGTAATATTGGTAATATTTATGCTAGTAGTTTTTTTGGTGGATATTTTAGCTTTCATGGTTATAAAAACTATATTGATTCTAGAGCAGAAGTATTCTTAAAAAGAAATAATCATAAAGAAGATATATATAAAGAATACTATTTAGAAATGTATGAAGAATTATCATATTCAGATTTCTTGAATAGATATAAATTTAAGTATTTGGTAGTAGCAGAAGATGAATATCTACTTAAATATTTACAATCTAGCGAAAATACTCAGTATAAGTTTGTTTTTAATAGTAAAAAACTATACTTGTTTGAGAAAAAAGACTAAATTAAGTAAAAATCTAGTCAAATAAAATTATTTATAGTATAATTAAATTTGAATAGGAGGATTAAGATGAGTAATATATATACTGGTATTGACTTAGGTACTGATAGTATTAAAATAGTCGTAACAGAAAAAGTAAATGATAAATACTATGTACTTGCATCTGTAAGTAGTCCTTCTATGGGAATAAAAAATGGTTTTATTGAAGATAGTAAAGCTGCTAGCAGTAGTATTAAGAGAGCTTTAAGACAAATAAATGAAGATTTAGGAATTAAAATAACTAAAGCTATTGCTTGTATTCCACCTGCTAATTGTAGAATGGATATTGTTTTAGGATCTACTAATATTATGGATTATAATGAGATTACTGGGGAAGATGTAAGTAATGCTTTATTAGATTCTTTAAAAGGACAAGATTTTACTAATTTTGAATTAGTTACAGCTATGCCAATTAGTTTTACTATAGATGATAATAAAACTACTAAAGATCCTAAAGGAATGAAAGGTTCACTTCTAGAAACTAGAGTAGTTATTGGAACAATGGAAAAAGAACCATTATACAGAATATTAGAAGTTTTAAAACTAAGTGGTATTGAAACAGTAGATATTGCTTTTACTTCTACAGGAGATTATTTTTCAATTAAGAATAAAAAATATGATGAATTAGTAGGGGCTATTATAAATATAGGGGAACAATCTACTAATATTAGTATTTTTAATAAAGGTATTCAAATTAAAAATAGTGTTTTACCAGTAGGTAGTATTAATGTTGATAAAGACTTAACTTATGTATTTAAAACAGGTTTAGATGAAGCTAGAAAGATTAAAGAAGGATTTGCAGTAGCTTTATCAAATTATGCAGATAGTAGTGATAAATGGGAATTTAAAATTGATAAAGATACTAAGAAAGAAGTACATCAACTAGGAGTATCTAAAATTGTTGAAGCTAGAGTAAGAGAAATATTGAAACTAGCTAAAAATGAGATAAAAAACTTAACAAATAGAGAAATACGTTATATAATTATAACAGGTGGCCTTAGCGAGTTAGCAGGTTTTAATTACTTGGTAGAACAAGAATTTGGATTTGTTGCTAAGGTAACTAATGCAACTACTATGGGAGTTAGACATAATAAGTTTAGTAGTTGTTATGGTATTACAAAGTATTTTGATGATAAATTAGCATTGCGAAATAAAGAATATAATATGATAACAGATGAAGATATTGATGCAATGCTTTCTATAGATCCTAATATGACAAAGGAAAATATGTTAAATAGAGTGTTTGGGCACTTTTTCAGTAATAACTAAGGAGGAATAGGTATGATAGGCGGATTAGAAATGGATCAATTAGCTAAAATCAAGGTTATTGGTTTAGGCGGTGGTGGTGGAAACGCCATCAATAGAATGGTTGAATCTGGAGTTAAAGGAGTAGAATTCATTGCAGCTAATACAGATTTACAAGTATTAAATACTTCTAAAGCAGATGTCAAAATTCAAATAGGAGCAAATCTTACTGATGGATTAGGAGCTGGAGGAAAACCAGAAGTTGGTAAAGAATCAGCTTTAGAATCTAAGAAAGAAATTGAAGAAGCTTTAAATGGTGCAGACATGGTATTTATCACAGCTGGAATGGGTGGAGGTACTGGTACTGGTGCTGCTGCTATTGTAGCTGAAATAGCTCAAAGTTTAGGAGCTCTAACTGTTGCTATCGTAACTAAACCATTCTCATTTGAAGGTAAGAGAAGAATGGAAAATGCTCTTGCTGGAATAGAAGAATTAAAACAACATGTAGATACATTAATTGTTATTCCTAATGATAGATTAAGAGAGATTATTGATAAATCAACACCAATGTTAGAAGCATTTAAAGAAGTAGATAATGTACTTCGTCGTGGTGTTCAATCTATATCAGACTTAATAGCTGTAGTTGGACTTGTTAACTTAGACTTTGCTGATGTTAAAGCAGTAATGGAAAAGAGTGGACGTGCTATTATCGGTATTGGTATTGGTATGGGTGAAGATAGAGCTTTAGAAGCTGCTAAACAAGCAGTATCAAGTCCATTACTTGAAACATCTATTGAAGGAGCTACAGATGCTATTATTAATATCACTGGTGGAGTAAACTTAACATTATTTGAAGCAGAACAAGCTGCTGAAGTAGTAAGAAGTGCTGCTAATACAGATATTAATACAATCTTCGGTTCAGTAATTAATGAAAACTTAAGTGATGAAGTAATTGTTACTGTAATTGCTACTGGATTTGATAAACATAAAAAACAAGCAGTAGATCCAATCTATAATAATAATGCTAATCAAAATAGAAGAGCAATGCCTCCTAGAGAAGACCCATATTATAAAACAGAAATCTTAAATACAGATGATGAACCATCTGTATCAACAACTGATGTAGATATTGATATGCCTTCATTCTTAAGAGAGAGAAATTTTTAGAAAATAAAAACTAGATTTTAAATCTAGTTTTTTTTATTAATAATAAGTTTTTTGTTCAAATTTCTTTTTATTCTCTGCTGCTCTAATTATTTGAGCTAAGATATTTAAAGCAATTTGTTCTGTCTTTCTATCAATATCACGTAATGGGTTAAATTCAACTAAGTCGAATGATAAGACATCTTTAAAATTCTTGACAATATACTCATTTATTTGCATAGCTTCTTCTTCAGAAATACCATCGAATTCTGGAATGCTAACACCAGGACAAATATCTGGATCAATAACATCTAAATCATAACTAACATGAATACCTTTTGTTTTAAAGCCTGCTATTTTAAAAGCTTCTTCCATAACAGCTTCTACACCTTTTTCTTTAATATCTTGAGTAGTAAAAACTGTTACACCAGAATATCTAACATTATCTCTTTCAGCATCATCCATACTTCTAGCACCTATAATAACAGTTTTAGATGTTTGAATAATTCTACCATCATGATAAGATCTTAAATCACTATTTTTATAACCATTAATAGTTGCTAGTGGTAAACCATGAATATTACCAGTTACAGTTGTTTCAAAAGTATTATAATCAGTATGAGCATCAATCCAAATCATTCCAACATCGATATTTACTTTAGTAGATGCTAGGGCAGAAGCAATCGCTGCTGAATGATCTCCACCAATCATAATTGGAAAATACTCTTCTTTAATTTTATCAACCATATTTTTATATAATAAACTATTGAACTTTTCAATTTCATATTCATTCTTTCTACGGTCAGATAAATTTCTACTTTTAATGATATCTTTATCCTTAGAAAACATCATACTTTCACCTTTATAGAAAGATTTTAAGTCATTCATTAATTGTACAGGTCCTAAATCAGCTCCATCGATATGAACTCCTAAATCAGTACCTGCTCCAAAGATCATTGTTCTCATATCATCACCATAATCATTTTATCTTAAAAATGATTATATTTCAAGAAAATCCTTTTATTAAAAAAAACTATACTGTATAATAATTGTTAGGTGATAAAGATGAAGAAATTACAGGAGTTATATCCAGAAGCAACAGAAAATGTAGAAATTAAAAGAATATGTATAAACTCTAAAGAGATTGAAAAAGGGGATTTATTTATTTGTACAATGGGAGCTACTGCTGACCGACATGATTTTATTGATGAAGCTATTGAAAAAGGAGCAAGTGCTATTGTAGTTAGTAAAGATGTTGGAGAAAAGAGTGTTCCTATTATAAAAGTAGAAGATACTAATAAGGAATTACCTTATTTATGTCAAAGATTTTATGATTATCCAGATCAAAAACTAAAGATGATTGGTGTTACTGGTACTGATGGTAAAACTAGTACAACGACAATTATCCAAACTTTAATAGGTAAAGATTTATGTGGTTATATTGGGACTAATGGAAGAAGCTATGGAGATTTTAATGGTGATAATCCCAATACTACTCCAGATGCTCAAAATATGTATATGTATTTAAATGAATTTGTAGAACATGGTTGTAAATATGCATCTATTGAAACTTCAAGTGAAGCTTTCTTCAGAGGAAGACTTCAAGCTATGGAATTTGACATATCAGCTATGACTAATGTAACTTCAGAACATTTAAATATTCATGGTAGTTTTGAAAATTATTTAGAATCTAAATTAATGTTATTTAAACAAACTAAAAAAGAAGGTTATACTGTTTTAAATCATGATGATAAATACTATGATAAAGCAAGAGAAGCTTGTAATGCAGATAATGTTTTAACTTATGGAATAGGAGAAGATAATGATTTACAAATAGTAGAATTTAAAGTACATCCAGATCATACTGATATTACTTTTAAATATAAAAATGAAGAATTAAAAATAAATAGTCCATTATTAGGAGATTTTAATGTTTATAACTTAGCTTGTGCACTTTTATGTACAGTATCTTTAGGATTTGAAATGAAAGATATTTTAGAAAGAATAAAAGACATTAAAATAAGTGGAAGATTAGAATTATTAGATATAGATACACCATATTATGTAATGGTAGATTATGCTCATACTCCTAATGGTATTACTAAATTATTAAATTTTGTTCATACTTTAGATATAAATAGATATTATTAAAGAATTGAAAGAAACTCATGATAATTATGAAATAGTATTAGATAGAAGAGAAGCTATTTATAAAGCTATTGATATAGCAGAACCAGGAGATATGGTTTTAGTACTAGGTAAAGGTAATGAAACTTATGAAAAGTTAAAAACCGAAACAATTTACTTTAATGATATGGAAGAAGCCTATGATGCAGTAAAGGCAAGAAAAGAAAGAGAGAAAGTTACTAATTAACTTTCTTTTTTTATCAAAAAAATGTATAATAAAATTAGTATAGATAATAGGTGATAATATGTTTAGTAGAAAATTCTCATCTAATATACGTAGAAAAAAAAGAATGATTACATCATTAATCATTCTTTTAGTAGTGTTCTTAGGGCTAGGTTATTCAGCGTTTTCCACCAATCTAGGAATAAATGGAGCACTAAAAGTAGATAAATATAATCCAAAAATATATTGGGCTTTACAAGATAATGACAATGATAGTGTGAATGAAACACTAGTTCTATCAAGTGAAGAAGTAACAGGTCAATTACAAGGAAATTTTACAGCTGATACTAGTTTTAATAGAGTTTCCCAAGTACCATGGGTAACAACAAATAATTATTCTTCTACTAGTAATAAAAGCTATAATGTAACAACAGTAAATGTAGCAAAAGAAATAAATCCTACATCAACAGCTTATTGGTTTCAAGGAGTAGGATATAATGCATCAACATTTAATGCAAATTTGGGGAAAATTAATACATCACAAGTAACAAATATGAGTTATATGTTTGCTTATACAGGACGATCTGCTACAACATGGAATATTGGAGACATAAGTGACTGGAACACCTCTCAAGTAACAAATATGAGTAATATGTTTCAATATGCAGGATACAACGCAACAACATTTACTGCAGATTTAGAAAAACTTAACACCTCTCAAGTAACAAATATGAGTTCTATGTTTCAAAATGCAGGACATAATGCTACAACATGGGATATAGGAGATTTAAGTACTTGGGATACATCCCAAGTAACAGATATGAGTTCTATGTTTTCTTCTTCGGGCTATAGTGCTACAACATGGGATATTGGTGATCTAAGTGGATGG
>CADBCT010000027.1 GCA_902793315.1 uncultured Erysipelotrichaceae bacterium | reverse complement strand
CAATTGTTAAGTCAAATGGTGAAAGAAAAGGATCTATTAAGGAAGGTCAACCTAATGAGATAAGTGTTCCAATTTATTGGGATGAAAGAGATAAGTATAGCAAAGAGCAATGGAAAACATTAGAGGTAGTGGGTGCCGAGATGTTTGGGAAACCTATTCATATTACAGAATTTGGAACAGTTGTTATTAATCGTGGTCATCAAGAAGCAGAAGAAAAATTATTTGATAAATTTATAAAAGAAATTGAAGACAAAGTTACTAAAGAAGAAAGTGCAGTTAAATATGATAAAGAATCTAATATGTTTTATTTAATTGAAAAAGAAGATCACTTTTTTGCTCCAAAGACATTTGCTTTCAAAATAGATGTTAAAGAAGAAGATATGATAGATTATGCTTTTGGTAAATATAATAATATTACTTCTAAATTGAATGAATTATATGTAAAAAGTATGACTAACGAAGAAAGACAAAATATGATTAAACAAAAAGAAGATGAGCGAAAAGCTGTCATTAAAAAAATGAATACTACTCATGATTTACCAACTCCTGCAGAAGCTAGAATATATCTTGATTATTTAGAAGAAATAGAAGCAGAAAATAATAAAGAAATTAAAAATAGTGCTATGAATATTGCAACTTCAGCAATACTACCTACAGCTGGTGCTATAGGAGTTGGTGCATTTGCTAGTACTTTAGCTGATGCTACTGTGGGTTGGACTATACTTTGTGGAATAGCTGGAATGTTTGCTGCATCTAGCAGTAATGACTTGATCTTATCGAGTTATAAAGATGTAGAGTATAATAGGATTTTTCCAGGTGCTATTACTATTGCTTATATAAAGAAAAATATCAATGAAATAAAAGCTAAAAAAGAAAGCAATAGAATGATCAAAATGAAAGCTTCTAAACTTCTTGAAATAGAAAATGTTGATAAAATGGTTATGGCTAAATCTTATTCTATGGAAGAATTTGATAGTACTTTAACTGAGGAAGATAAATTAGAATCATTAAATTTAAAAAATACTATTATGAAAAATTTAGATGAATTAGTTAATAGAATTAATTTAATTAATCCAGAAGACAAAAAAGAGTTACTAATTGAAGTAAAAGAAATATTAGTTGAATATACTGAAAGATATAATAGAATTATTAATCAAGATACTAGTATCATTGATCTTGAAGCAGATAATTTTATGAAATTAAAAGTAGATATGTTAATGAAAATAGCTGATTTAGAATCTAGATTAGCTGAAGTAAGATTGAAAGATGTTGAAGTAAAACAAGTTGCTACTGAAAGCAGATTATTAACAGAAAAAATAGATGGTTTTAGTCAATTAGATAATTTAGACTTAGAATTACAAAAAGTTCGTGAAAATGCTAATAGAAAAGTAAAAGTAAAAAAATTAGAAAAAAAGTAATCTAATGATATTAGATTGCTTTTTTATGTTATATTTTAATAGGAGGTAATTATGAAAGAAGTTAAAAGTACCCACGTAGGAGCATATGGATTTATCATTAAAAATGATGAAGTAGCCCTAATAAAAAAAGCTAGAGGAGGTTATACTGGTTTATTAGATATGCCAGGTGGTGGTATAGAGCACAACGAAACTCCAGTGGAAGCTCTAAAAAGAGAACTAATGGAAGAAGCTGGTGTAACAGTAGTAAAACAAGAGTTAATAACTGCTACTTCAAGGACATTTGACTGGCAAATGACAAAAAGTATTATCGAAAATTTACATCATATAGGAATACTTTATAAAGTTGAAGTAAAAGAGGACAAGGTAAAAGAAGAATCTGATGGAATAGATTCCAATGGATGTAATTATTACAAAATTAAAAATCTATCTAAGAAAGAATTAACCCCTTTCACAATAGAAGGATTAGAATTACTAGGTTATTCTTTGAAAGACTGAGATCTTTTAATATTATTACTATTTGTAGGTTTAATGTAAAAGAAATGTTAAGTTGTTTGACAAGCATTTATTAATTAGATATTATTAAAATAACTTGAAAAATAATGACATACATGGTATTATATAGACCAATTTAAATGGGGGATAAATATGACTAAAGAAAAGAATAATAGTGTTTATGCAAATAAACCATGGGAAAAAGGACAGAGCTTTTTTAAGACACATCCACATATACCTAATATGAGTGTTTATAATGCTATTAAGATGCTTAATACATTTTATAGAAAAACTGATGCTGTGGATTGTTTGGATTTAACTGTTGACTATTCAACTATGATTGATGATGCTGTAACAATATCTTTAGCATTTAAAGAACTAGGAATTAAAAAAGGAGATATAGTAGGTGTATGTATGCCTAATTTGTATCAAGCTGTTGCTGTTTTTATGGCATGCAATAGAATTGGAGCAATCACAACTTTTATTAATTCTAGTGCTACAAATAAAGAAATATGTGATTATTTAAATTTATATGAATCAAAAGTTTTTGTTAACTTTGATAGTACTATTGAAAACAATGCTGATATTAAAAAGAATACGGCAGTAGAACATATTGTTACACTACATAAATGTAATACTAGTAATATTGATTTACAAAGTAACTATACTATTACAAGTAATGACAATTTAATAGATTATAATAGTTTAGGAAGTATTTCTAAATTTCAAAAAAATACTAAAGAAAAAATTAAAGGTAATGATGATGCTTTAATTCTATATACTAGTGGTACTACTGGTAAACCAAAATCTGTTGTATTGACAAATAAGAATATTATTGCTGCTGGAATTTATCAAAAAAATACCTGTTTAACAGATTCAGTAACTGGAAGTAAAACTCTAGTATGTGTTCCATTTACATATCCATATGGATTTTGTACATCAACATTATTATCGTTGATGAGTAATAAGACCGCTATATTAGGTCCAAATTTATCTAAGGATACTATTAGTTATTATATGGCCAAAAATCCTAATATTATTTTTGGTTCTCCAGCATTATTAGAATTAATAATGAAAAATATTCCTGCTGATCAGGATTTATCTTCAGTAAATACATTTGTTTCTGGAGGAGACTTTTTAACTCCATATAATGCTGAAAGAGGAAAAGAATTTTTCAGAAAACATGGCGCTAAAAATTTTGAAATTAGTAATGGTTCAGGAAATGCTGAAACTGTTAGTTGTGGTACTGCTCAAACAGGTATTAAAGTTAAACCAGAAACAGCAGGTATAATATTAATTGGTTCCGATGCAATGATTGTTGATCCAGAAACAATGGAACAAAAAAACATTGGTGAAGAAGGAATGCTATGTATGTCTGGTGATCATGTTTTTAAAGAATATTATAAAGACCCCGAAAGAACAAAAGAAGCTAAATTCGAGTATGATGGAAAGATATTCTTTAAGACTGGAACAATGGGCTTTATTGATGAAGAAGGATACTTCAATTTAACTGGTAGAGTATCTAGATTTTATATATTATCAACATTAAATAAAGTTTATCTTGATCATGTACAATCTATTGTTACTTCATTTGATTGTGTAAAAGATTGTGCAGTAGTAAAAGTTCCTGATGAAGATATGCTATATGTAAATAAAATTTATGTTGAATTAGAAGACAAGTATAAAGATATTCCTGAAGAAACAATTATTGAATATATTAGTGAAGCTTGTGAAAAACCTTCTACTTTATATAATGGAGAAATTGAACAATTAATGTGGTATGAAATTCCAAAATATATTGAGTTTGTTGATTACCTTCCTAGAAAAGAGGGTACTGAAAAAATTGATTATAGTGTATTAGAGCAAGATGCTGCTAAGAAAAATGAAAGTAAAATAAATTTAGTATTAAAAAAATAATAATTTTTATTATTATTTTTTTTTTTATTGTTTCATGTTATAATCATTTAAGATAGGGAGTTGTTTTTATGGGAAGTGGTATGTTTTTTCCGATATGTGCTTTACCATTTATTATCCTAGTTTTGGTATTGTTCTTTGCTAAAGGTCATATCAAGCATTTAGAAACTAGAATATATACAGTTTTACTAGCATCTAATTTCATAGGTTTAGTTATTGAATTATTATGTACTTACGCATCACATATATATGGTACACATCCTATAATAAGTGAATTTATTTATAAAAGTTATTTACTGTATTTAGTTGCTTGGATATCTACTTTTGCATACTATATCTTTTCTGTGGCCAAAAACGAGAATCAATATAATACTAATAGATATAAATTATTTGCAGTATATTATTTAGTTGTAATAATACTTTTAGCAGTTTTACCAATTGAAGTAGTAATAAAAGATAATTTTAGAATAAGATATACTACTGGACCAGCTGTTATGCTTACATATGCAATTACTGGTATTGCTATGATGGTAATAATTTTTACATTAATAAAGAGATATAAAGATTTTTCTAATAAGAAATATATACCGGTTTATATATTTATAGTTTTAGGTACAGTAGCAACTTTAATACAATACTATAGACCAGAAATATTAATGATTACATACGTAGAAACATTGATTTCTGTTATTATGTATTTCACGATTGAAAATCCAGATGTTAAGATGATTCAACAATTAGAAGTTGCTCGTGAACAAGCTGATAAAGCTAATCGTGCTAAGACAGAATTCTTATCTAGTATGTCTCATGAGATTCGTACACCTTTGAATGCTATTGTAGGATTTAGTGGTGAAATACTAGAGGCTAAGGATTTAAATGAAGCTCAAGAAAATGCTAATGATATAGTTAATGCTTCAGAAACATTACTTGAAATAGTTAATGGTATTTTAGATATTTCTAAGATTGAGGCTGGTAAAATAGAGATTGTTAGTTCACCATATAATGCTCATGAAACATTTGATGAATTAGCTAAATTAATTACACCAAAAATGAAAGAAAAAGGATTAGATTTTTCATATAATATTGCCCCTGATTTACCAGGCACTTTATATGGGGATCATGCTAATTTAAAGAAGATTATTACTAACTTGCTAAGTAATGCATGTAAATATACAGAAAAAGGATATGTTCGTTATGAAGTAAATTGTATTAATGCTGATAATGTATGTAAATTAATTATTTCAGTAGAAGACTCAGGTCGTGGAATTAAGAAAGAAAATGTTGATCAATTATTTACGCAATTCCAAAGACTAGAAGAAGATCGTAATACTACTATTGAAGGTACTGGACTTGGATTAGCAATTACAAAACAATTAACTGAATTAATGGGTGGTAGAATTATTCTTCATACTGTTTATGGTGAAGGTTCTAAATTTACAGTTGTATTGAATCAAAGAATCGAAACTGTTCAAGTTCAAGAGAAAAAGAAGGCCAAAACTACTCTTGAATTAAAAGATGTTAGAATCTTAATAGTTGATGATACTCCATTAAATTTAAAAGTTGCAACTAAGCTGTTAGAAAGATATGGAGCTAATAAAATAACTACTTGTGATAGCGGATTTGAATGTTTGGATAAAATAAAAGCGGGAGAAGAGTTTGATTTAATTTTACTTGATGATATGATGCCTAAGTTAAGTGGTACTGATACATTAAAACAATTAAAAACTTTAGCAGGATTTAAAACACCAACAGTAGCTTTAACAGCTAACGCAATTAGTGGTATGAGAGAAAAATATTTAGCTGATGGATTTGATGATTATTTAGCTAAACCAATAGAAAAAGAACAATTGATTCAAGTCATTAATCAAATTCTAGGAAGAAGTATTACGGAAGAAATCAATCCAGAAGAAGTAAAACAACGAGAAGAAAAATCAGAAGTAGAAGTTGTTTCAACTGAGGGAGAAGAAGAATCTAATACAGAGGAAAATAAAAATAGTAATATTATACCAGTAGAAGAAAATATAGAAGAAATGTTAGGTAATAAATTAGATAGAACTTATAGTGAAGAGGAGGCAAAGATGAATAATACTGAGACACAAAATAATGCAGAAAATGCAGCATCAATGGTTGCTAATGAAGAAACCAATACTTTAGAACAAGTGGAAGAAATAAAAGCGGTTTCCCCAGAAGAAGTAACTCCTATTGAAGATCCATTTGTAGAAGAGGAAAAAGAGACTACTGTTACAGAAGGAGTTTATGATCGTAGTTATTTAGAATCTAAAGGTGTAGATGTAGCACATGGATTAGAATTACTTGGTGATATGGAAATGTATAATATGACTATGGGAGACTTTGTTAGTGAAGTAGAAACAAAGTGGGCAGACATTTGTAAATATAAAGAAGAAAACAATATGCCAGAATATGCTATTTTAGTGCATTCATTAAAGAGTGATTGCAAATACTTGGGATTTATGACTTTAGCAGATATAGCTTATCAACATGAATTAAAAAGTAAAGAAAATGATTCGGCTTTTGTTAACGAGCACTTTACTGAATTAGAAACAGAGTATAATAAGGTATTAGAAATAGCTAAAGAATATGTAAATAATCAATAATTAAAAGCACAAGAGTGCTTTTTTTTATGTTATAATTATTGAATAGTAGAGGTAATTATATGAGACTAAAAGAATTTATAATCTTTATTGCTATTTTTACTGTTGTTTATATTATTTTCTTTATTATTTTTGATAGATTAAAAAGCAAGAAGGAAGAAAAAGAAAGACAAGCATATGCTATGTCTTTAATAAAAATTGAACAGTATGTAAAATTTGCTAGTTTTTATGGAATTCAAGCGACTGCAACACTTGAAGTTGTTTTACGTGTTTACAATGATTTTTATAGTGGCAAAGATTGTATTATTTCAAAGCAAGCTAAAGTATATAATCTTTCTAATTTAGAATTCGTAGTAATAGTTTTATACTTAGAGTATTTAAATTTAATGAACAAAAAAATTATTTCATTAGAGAAAGATAGTATGAAAAAGATTACTTTTGTGGAACATAATATGATTCAAAAGTATATGGCTTATTTTCAAGCTAAAAGAGATTTGAATTTTATCAGTACTAATGGAGGAAGTAATGCCTTAAGTGATTTAACTACTATGAATAAATTCTTTTTAATGCCAGGAATACGTTTAATTGATTCTAAACTTTATTATGTAGGTGATTATCTATGAAAATAAAAAGAATAGTATTGTATTTTATATTAGTATTTATTATGTTTGCAGTTAATTTTTATTTTAGACCAATTAAAGGAAATAAACTAATAACTGCAAATTATCAAGATAGTGCTGCTTATGTTAATGATTTATATATGAGCGATGAATATTTTAAGAAGAAAGTTTTATCTGAAGAAGAGTATTATATTTATAATAAAATAATTGAAGGTAGTATGGAAAATAAAACTACTGTTGAGATTAAATGCACAAATGATTGTGAGAAGTCTTTCTATAAAGCTTATTATACTATTTATTTAGATCATCCAGAGTTAATTAGCTTTTTTGGAATTAATTCTTTTACATATAGCAATAATATGATTAGTTATCATAACTATCAAAATTTGAGTAAACTTAAATCATACTTTGGAGCTATGAGAATTGCAAGAGAAATGGAAAATATTCGTAAAGATACTGAAAATATGAATGAAAAAGATAAAATACTTTATGTTTATGACTATGTTGCTGCACATAATTATGATAGAATGTTTACTTCTCTAGGATCTAATCAATCTGCTTATAGTTTTTTTACAAAAAAATCTTCAGTTTGTGCAGGATTTGCTAAAGCTTCTCAAATAATATTTCAAAATATTGGTATTAATTCTTTCTTGGTTTTATCTGAAGATCATATGTGGAATTATGTTGAATATCAAGGTAAATATTATATTTTTGATGCTACTGTAGGTACAAGTTATTATGAAAAGAAAAATGATCGTTATTATGAAGGTTTAGGAAGAACGACTACAGGAGCAACAACAGGAATGTATTCTGAATATTATCCTAAAGTAGAAGATACAACATTAAAAGAATTATTTGGATTATAAAAAGAGAGCACTAAGTGCTCTTTATGCATTTAATAGATAGATTGAAAGAGAAAGAATAGTCGCAAAGATACTTAATATGATATATGGGTATAGTAATTTAGATATTTTATTTTTAATTAAAGCAGTTTCATCATATAAGAACAATGATGAGAGTAAAGTTCCTAAACAAGCTATAAATCCTAAGAAATTATTTTTTAAACCAAAGAATAAAAGAGTAAAGCTTTGATTGAATATATAGTTAACTAGAAGAGTCAATTTATATTTATTAGGTAAATCTTTAAATTTATATAAATTAAGAATCTGATAAATAGTAATTGCTATTAATATGTAAATAATTGTCCAAGCAATTGGATAAAATAAAGATGGTGGGGTAAAAGCAGGTGTTTTAATTACTTTCAAATAATTATAGTCTAGGGGAATTAAATAAGTTACAAACCAAGGTAATAAACAAATTAAGAATTTAAAAATCTTTTTAATCATTTAATCATCTCCTCTTTAATTATTTTATGTTTTATATTATAATATTATTAATATTTTAGGAGGAATTTTATGGAAACAGAAATAATGCTTGATGATAAAAATGTTTTAACTATGAAATTGCTTCATTATTTTATAACTGAAAAGAATTATAATCCTATTATTCTACAAGGGGTTGAGAATGAAATTTGGTTAGAGAATTTAGATGAAGATTGCAAAGTAGTTAGAATTGTTTCAAATTATATACATAATAATGAGCAATTCGATTTTGATGTTTTCAAAACTAAAAGAATAGTTAAGAAAATTAAGAAAAAAACTTTTTCTTTTAATATAAATGTAATGAGTATCTTTCTAGATATGGGTGAAAATGTTACTACAGAAATAAATGAAGATCCAAAGTTAATGTGTATTAATGTTAAAGACGAGAGTGATATTAAGAAGAACGCTCTAATAAAAAAAGTTTTCCCTGATTTGGCAAGTAAAATGAAATATTCTGAACAAGGTATTGAATTATTTGCTAAAATCTCTGGTGATATTAATGAACATAATCGTAAAGATGCTTTACGTGTTGAACAAGTATTTAAGAGTAAATTTCCATATTTTACATATGTGCTTATTGCAATAAATATTATTTTTTATGTAATACCACTGCTTGTTGGAGAATATCAATTTGTATTAAATGCTGGATGTGTTCATGGCCCTAGTATTAGAGGGGGACAATATTATCGTTTGCTTACTGGAATATTTCTACATGGAAGTATTTGGCACATTTTCTTTAATTGTTATGCATTATATGTAATTGGTGCTCAAATAGAAACTTTTATGGGAAAAACTAAATTTTTAATTATTTACTTTTTCTCAGGAATAATGGGTTCATTATTTTCAATGACTTTTGGAGGAACAAGTGCCTCTATTGGAGCTAGTGGAGCTATCTTTGGACTTATGGGAGCATTAGTATATTTTGGATACTATTATAGAGTATACTTAGGAAATATTCTTAAAAGTCAAATTATTCCTTTGATTATCTTTAATTTAATATTAGGCTTTATGCTTCCAGGAGTAGATAATTTTGGGCATATTGGTGGTTTAATTGGAGGAATCTTAATTACTAGAGCTTTAGGTGTAAAAGATAAGACTACTACCTTTGAAAAAGGTAATGGTTGGATAATGACTTTGATTTTTACAGTCTTTATTGTTTATATTGCATTTGTCTATAGTGCGTAAATGAGTTTTATATTGTAATTAATAATAATCAATGGTAAAATTAAATTGTGTAATGAGTAATGGTGAGGTGAAAGTATGTCACAAGAACAAACAAGTTTATTTGATGTTAAAGAACTTGATACAGAACTTACACGAAGAGTTTTACATGAAGTATATGAATCACTAGAAGAGAGAGGATATAATCCAACAAATCAAATAGTTGGGTACTTGATTAGTGGTGATCCTGGCTATATTTCAAGTTATAAAGAAGCCAGAAATAAAATTCAAGGAATAGATCGTGCTAAAATAGTAGAAATATTATTGTTGGATTTTCAAAAAGATAAGAAGTAATGCGCTATTTAGGTTTGGATCTTGGCAGTAGAACCTTAGGAATTGCAGTAAGTGATAAACAAGGGGTTATTGCGAGTACTTACAAAACTATTCGTCATAATGAAGAATATGAAATGTTGTTAGAAGAAATTGCTAAGATAGTTGATGAATTGGAAGTAGAAGCAATCGTTTTAGGATTTCCAAAAAATATGAATAATACTGTTGGTCCAAAAGGTGAGCTTAGTTTAGAGTTTAAAGAAAAATTAGAAAAGAAAGTGACTATACCGGTTTATTTACAAGACGAAAGACTTTCAACCAAAGCGGCTACTGATATGTTAATATCAGGTAATGTTTCTAGAAAGAATCGAAAGAAAGTAGTAGATTCTGTAGCAGCAACCATTATTTTACAGACATATTTAGATAGGAGTGATAAGGGATATGAAAAATAATAGTTTTACAATGTTAGATGAAAATGGAAAAGAAGTTGTTTATGAGGTTTTATTTACTTTTGAAAGTGATGAAACAGGAAAGAATTATATAGCTTATACTGATAATGCTAGAGATGAATCAGGTAATATTCAGGTGTATGCTTCAACTTATAATCCTGATGATCCACAAAGCAAATTAGAAGCTATTGAATCAGAGAAAGAATGGAAAGTAATTGAAACAATCTTAGAAACACTTCAAGAGGAAATTAAAAATAAAAAGGATAATGAAAATAACGAGCAATAGCTCTTTATTTTTTCGGAGGTATTATGGAAGCGGTAAAAAAACTTAAACCCGAATTTAAAATTTTGTTGGTAATAGGATTAGTAATAATTATTTTAATTATTGCTTATTTTTCTTCAATTGGACCAGTAAATATTACTAATAAAAATAATATTGAAGTAGAAATAAAACCGGGAACTAGTAGAAGTGAAATAGGTAATATTTTAAAGGAAAAGAAATTAATTAGAAGTTCTTTAGTATTTAAAATATATACTGTTATTGTTCCAACTGACAATTTAAAAGCAGGAACATATATACTTCATCAAAATATGTCGATGCGAGAAATAATTACTGAATTAGAAAAGGGTAGTAAGTATAATCCTAATCTAGTTGTTTTAACATTCAAAGAAGGAAAAAGAATCACTGATTATGCAAAGCTAATTGCTAATGAAACTAATCATGATTATGAAGAAGTTATAGAAGTATTTAAAGATCGAGAATATACAAAAGAATTGATTAATGAATATTGGTTTTTAACAGATAAAATATTAGATAGTAATATCTATTATCCATTAGAAGGATATTTATTTCCTGATACTTATCACTTTGATGATAAAGATGTAGAAGTAAAAGAAATAATAAAAAAAGTTTTAGAAGAAACCGATAATAAATTAAGTAGTTATCGTACTGAACTATCTAAAGATAGTCACTATTATATGACAATGGCTTCTATTGTTGAATTGGAAGGAACTAATACTACTAATAGAAAGATGATTGTTGGTATCTTTAAAAATAGAATGGCATCTGGAATGAATATGGGTAGTGATGTTACTACTTATTATGGGTTACAAAAAGCTATGACTAGTGATTTATCGACTGAAGAATTTTTAAGAGATAATCCTTATAATACTAGATCAGTTAATATGATTGGTAAGATGCCAGTAGGACCTATTTGTAGTAGTAGTTTATCTAGTATCGAAGCTAGCCTTAATCCAACTGATAGTGATTATTTGTTCTTTGTTGCTGATAAAAATGGAAAAATATATTATACTAGAACTAATAAAGAACATGATCAAAAGATTGCCGAAATAAAGGAAAATGGAGATTGGATTTGGTAGTGATATGTTAAGTAATGATATAATTAAGAAAATGAAA
The DNA here is from genome assembly GCA_902793315.1 of uncultured Erysipelotrichaceae bacterium. Taxonomy (GTDB): domain Bacteria; phylum Bacillota_I; class Bacilli_A; order RF39; family UBA660; genus UBA3789. Next base: position 886 of record CADBCT010000027.1, on the reverse strand, counting down.
GATTACGCTAAAGTAAATAATGTGCCTATTATGACAGAAGGTGGGATACATTATTTACTTAAGTATATTAAAAAAAATAATATTAAGAATATTTTAGAGGTTGGTACAGCTATTGGTTATTCAGCTATTATGATGTGTGGAGTAGCTGAAGATATAAAAGTTACAACTATTGAAAGAGATGAAAAAAGATATTTAGAAGCTATCAAAAATATTAAAAAAACAGGTTTAGAAGATCGTATTCATTTGATTTATAATGATGCTTTAAATATAAAATTAACGGAAAAATATGATTTAATTTTTATTGATGCTGCTAAAGCTCAAAATAGAAAGTTTTTTGAAAGATTTGAAAATAATTTGGTTGAGAATGGAACAATTATTACTGACAATATGAAGTTTCATGGGTTAGTAGATACTGAGGTAGAAGCAAGTATTAGTAGAAATCTACGACAATTAGTTAGAAAAATTAGAGAGTATAAAGTTTTTTTACAAGAAAATGATAAATATGAAACTGAGTTTTTAGATATTGGAGATGGAATGGCTGTAAGTGTAAAAAAGTAGGGTGATAAAATGCAGATACTAAGTTGTAGTGAAGCATTAGGAACTTGTTGTGGAGATAATGGATTAGTATTAATTATTGATATAGTAAGAAGAGTAATGAGTCTAATTCAATTAGTAGTTCCTATTCTTCTAATTGTTTGGGCTACTTTTGAGTTTATGAAATTAGTAATGGATCCAGATGCAAAAAATGGAATGAAAAAGTTAACAAATAAATTTATTGCAGCAGCTGTAGTGTTTTTTGTTCCAATCTTTGTCAATGCAACAATGGCTTTAATGAGTGATGACTTTAATGTAAAAGCTTGTTGGGATATAGCTAAGAATAAAGCAG
>CADBCT010000026.1 GCA_902793315.1 uncultured Erysipelotrichaceae bacterium | reverse complement strand
GCAGTTGATATTGGTTTTATTTTCATTCATTAAAGATCAACTCCTTTCTATATTTTTTATTATCCATTTTATATCTTCTATTGATTTATCTATATTAAATATTCCATTTCCTACTGGGTAATAAACAGGAAAAACTTTATATATATCATTTTTTATTTTTAAATTATGACTAATCTTTCTATTTTCAGATACTGATATTTTTTCATTTAATATAATAGAACTTACCTGATTTCCAAATGTGACTATTACTTTTGGTTTTATTATATCTATTTCCTCAAATAATAAATCTAAATACTGTTTTAGTACATCATCTGATAATGGTCTTGCATCTATTTGTGTACATTTTCCTAAATTCGTTATAAACACTTTATTTCTTTCAATTTCATCATATACATAATCACAAAAATCATAGTCCCATTCTTTAGGTTTCTTTTCCAAAATTTTATTATATGTATCATTACTTAATAAATCCACTTTATTAAATAACTTCCAAATATTTTTTGTTCCAAGCCAAGGTGATTTTCTACCTTTCCAAGATTTATCACTTGCAATATTTCTACCAGTTGGATTCATAAATACAAAACATATATCTGGATTATTTTCACATCCTCCATTATATATAGAATCTAATTCTTTTGCTCCATATTTTTTCTGTAATTTATCGTATTCTATTTTTAAATCTTCTATTTTTCTTGTTTTATTTTTTTCTTTTAATGTATTCATATTTTAATCTCCAATTATTTTTATCAAATTACGAAAGATAAAATTTTTAAAAAATGTTGATTTTTCAATAGTTCCGGCAAGTGTTTAGATAATTCGTACTATTCCAGTTTATGTTTGTTTTATTTTCATTCATTTGGATCAACTCCTTTTTTTAATATTAGTTTTTTATGTGTTTCATCAAGATATTTTTTTCTCTTTTCTAACATATCTGGATGATGTGCTAATGCATCACATTTTTGTATTTCAAATAATTTTAAACATATATCATAATTATTTTTTATTTGTTCATCTTCTATCCTAATATCATGATTTTCTATTAAATAACATAAATAATTAATATATTCTTCATCATATCCTAATCTATATAATATTTCTTTAGACATTTCAGAAGATACTTTAGCATGATTTCTAAAATGCCTCACTTCTTCATCTTGATAAGAAAATGGTTTACCAATATCGTGAAGTAATAAGCATAATCTAATATCAAAGTCTTTTTCAGATAAGCTTAATGCTAATAAAGTATGATTCCATACATCTAAATAATGATGTGGATGATTATGCTCAAAACCTATCATATATTTAATTTCTGGAATAATAAATAATAAATCATTCATATTATCATTTATAGATTTGACTATATCGCCTGATAATAATATTGGTTGTAAGTTCATACACCTCAACTCCTTAATTGATTTATTATTTTAACACAGTTTATATATTGCATGGAATCTACTCCGCACCTATTTTTTATATCTTCTAATCTTTTATCAAAACCTACATCATTACCATGTTTATCAATCATCATATCTGCTCTATTTAAAATGTCTAAATATAGCGATTTATATTCTGAATTTGGAACACCATGATAATATACTTCTTTCCAATACTCATAATTATTTTTCTTTAATAAGTTACCTCCAATTATATTATGATTTTCATTAGTTCCAAATTCGTAGCCAATATCATGAAGATATCCCAACAAAAATAATTCTTGTAGTTCTATTTCTGATAGACTTTTTTCTTTGCCTAGTTCTATCATTTTATTAGCGACTGCATAACTATGTTTTAATCTATCATTATCCACTACTAACACCTCTTTTGATTGAAGATTAACCATCAATAAATTTATACTAATTTCTTATTAAACACATAATACTTTACTATTAAAAAATCTACAAATAGCAATAACAACAAATCAATAATAGTTCCAATATATACTACTATGCTTTGTTTAGATGTAAAAATATATAAAGACCAACTTATTAAAGCTATTAACTGTAATGATATCATTCCTAAACTATAATCATTACTTGATTTAGTTTTCAATAATTTTACTATTTGTGGAATAGTTTCTATATAACTTAATACATAGTATATTGTACAAAATATAGCCATTTTATCACCTTTCTTCATGAGCTTGACCAAGAGATACATCAACTAGTTTATAACAGTTTTATTTTTATTCAATATAAATATATATGAATATGTCTTATTAATATCCTCTTCATTTGGATATGCGATTGTTTTAGCATCATTAATAATATTGGTTAATTTATATTCTTCTATTTCTTTATTTACTATTTTATTTATATATGATTGACCATATACTTTATTGATATAGAAACCAACATTTTGTAATTTATTTATAATATCTTCATATTTAAACACGTGAAGATGAAACGAATCTTTATTCTCTCCATTTTCTATAATTTCATATTTTGAATTTGGAATAGATAAAATCATAGTACCTTTATCGTCAAGTATATTATATATATTCTTCAAAAAAGTATCTGGATATTTTAAGTGTTCTAAAGTTTCAAAGCAAACTATTCCATCGTATGTACCCTCAACTGTTTCTGAATCCAAGTCAATAAGCTTATACTCAATATTATCACCATTATATTTAGTTTTTGCAATATTCAAATACTCATCATTTCTATCAACACCAACGACATTAGTTATATTCTGACTTAATATTTTAGAACCATAACCATCTGCACAAGCAACATCTAAAACTCTACTATAATTCTTAAATATGTCAGCAGCAAAAAAGTATCGTCCTAAATGTTCAATTCTCATCAAGTAATCATAACTTTCATCAAATGGATCAATATATTCAAAATTAACTTCCATAATTTCGCCTCTTTTTTGATAAACCTATTATCATTATTTTTTCATTAATGAGCATTAATTTCTAACTATTAAATTATAACATAAAAGAGTAGATTCCTCTACTCTATCTTTATTAATTAATTTTTATTTAACGGCTCTAAAAACATAATATACTGTTTTGTTACTCGTCTTTAGTTTATTGTTACCAACTTTTGTTATTCTACCACCATAACCACTATTATGAGCTCCTTCAGCCGCTTTATTATTACCTAAATAAATCCAAACATGTCCACCTTTAGTTTTATTTCTATAATACAGAACATCCCCTCTTTGTAAAGAAGATATTTTTCCGTCAAATGTAATTCTTGTAAATCCTAACTTAGCCATTTGCTCTTTAGTATATTCATCCTTACCTGAAGGAGGCAATAATGTAAATGAAAATTTCTTGCCCAAGCCTTTAACTACACAAGTTCTAGCAAAATGACAACAACAAGTACCTGCTGCTACACTTTTATCGCTACTATTTTTAAATTTAGGCCAAAATTTTCTATAATCTGCCATAAATTGAGGAGTAGATCCTCCTCCATTAAATCTACAATACTTGCTTTTTGGAGTACCTTCTGGCCATGCATAATACTCTGCAGCTGAAGCAATTCTTTCAGCAAGTGCTCCGTTTGGATTATATGTAGCACCGCTACCATCAGTAGATGTCGCACCACCATATTCATATTTACTAGGATCAGAAGTTACTGATTGGCTATTTTCATTATATGGATTAATATAGCTAGAATGCAAATCTGGTTTACCCACATTTTGTTTCCAACATGCTCCCAACTCAGAACTATCATCAACAAGTGCCATTGCAGCATTAACAATTGTTGGAATCATAAACAATACTACCAAAGCTATAAAACTATTTCTAATCCTCTTAGGTGCTTTTTTATCATCAGGATTTTTAACCAACATAGAGAAATTAATAGCTAAACTGATGATTGCAAGTATAGGACCAACAATCCAAATTATGTTTAATATATTTTTAAAATAATATAAAAGGATTCCCAATGTTGCATTATTACAGTCCATTAACATCATCATAATATCACCCTTCACTATATTAATTTTATCACATTAGTTTTTACACCTCAAGTTCATAACTATGATTACAATATTTTTACTTATATAATTATTTCTTAAAATAATTTTTCTACTACTTCTATATCAGAATTAATTAAGTTATCTTTTAATTCTCTACCAAATTCTTTATCTCCTACTATTGATCCATAATGAATTGGGATTACTACTTTAGGATTCATAATTTCTAATAATTTAGTTGCTTCATTAACATCCATTGTATAGTATCCACCTATTGGAACAAATGCTATATCGCATTTTACTGTTTCATTTTCTTTAGTTTTATCAGTATCACCAGCTATATAATACAAAATACTATTATAACTAATGATATAACCTAACCAATTGTTTTCCCTTGGGTGAAAATTCTTTTCATTATTATAAGCTGGTATTGTTTTAATATTGATTCCAGCTATATTTATTTCTTCATTTGGATTTAAATAAATATAATCTTTAAATTCAATATTACCAATTATATCTTCCATTGATTTTGGTCCTACAACTATTGTATTATCATTCTTTATTTTACTAATTGACTCAGGATCAAAATGATCATAATGTTCATGTGTAATAAATATAATATCTGCATCATGTGTACTTTCTTCTATTTTAAATGGATCAAAATAAAGAGTTTTTTCTAGTTTTAGCTTTATACTACTTTGTGTATTAATTTCAATATTATCTAAATTCATAATTCACCTCTATTTATTAACTCTATGAGCTGTAATTACACAAAAATTATAACTATTAATTGTTATTATAATATCAGCTGTTTCACAGTAATAATTCTTTCCTTTTTTATAGATGATACATTCATCACTTTTAATTATTTCTTTTAAATAATTAATAATATCTACATTAGCTATTTTTAAATTCTTTTTAATTCTTTTAGTACCTAATTCAGTAGTATGTATTTTTTTTATGTTATTTAAATTAAATACTCTCTTCTTATCAATTAATTGTTTTGAATTAATAACATGTTCCAAATACTCATGAGCAGTACTGTTTTCTTTTGGTTTTGTAAACTCTGTTATGATTATTTTCTCAATTTCTTCATCCGTTATATTAAAAGTATTTAATAGCTCTAAATATTTTTTATATTGATAATTAATTAATTCCTCAAAAGAATTAAATTTATGAATACCTCTATTATTAAAATCAGCATTTTCAAACCAATACCAATTATTGTTTTCTTTATAAGTAAGAAAAGAATGTGAAGGATAATCATTATCATAGTCTAACAAAACCATTTCATAAATAGTTTTTATTTCATAATTATTTTCTAAAAACCAAGCTCGTTCAAATTCAACCTGATCCCAACAATTACCAGATAAATTTTCCAATACCTGTTCATGTGTCTCTAATATATATTCCTTAAACCATTCTTGTTCAAAATCAGGGTCAGTATAATTATATACTCTTCCATCTTTACCTAAATATCCATAGTTAATATTATTTGACATAAAATCTAATAATTCTTGTGGATTTTTTATTTTATTCATATTGCTCCTTCCCCTTGTTTTATGTGATTATTCATTAAAATTTTATCAAAAAAAGTATTGAAAAGCAATTTTTATAAAAATATAGAGACTTATTAAAATTAAGCCTCTATTTATTTTGCTGATTCATATAATTTTTTAAAATATCCATCTTTAGTAAGTAAATCTTTGTACTTACCATGTTTTTTTATAACTCCATCTGATAATACATAAATGTCATCAACATTTTTAATAGTTTCTAAACGATGGGCTATTACAATGATAGTTCTATCTTTTAATTCATCAACCAAATTTTTCATTACCTCTTTTTCAGTAACATTGTCCATAGCACTAGTGGCTTCATCTAAAATAATTATTTTTGAATCATCAAAGAATAATCTAGCTAAAGCTACTCTTTGTCTTTCTCCTCCAGACATTTTGATTCCTTTTTCACCTAATTCTGTATCAAGACCATTTTCTAATTTTTCATAAAAACTTTCTAAACAAGCAAGCTTTAATACTTCTTTTATTTTATTATCACTGATTTTTTTGTCAAAGACTAGATTTTCTCTTAATGTTCCATCAAAGATAGGTGCTTCTTGAGATACATAAGAGACTTTGTCATAAAAAGAATTTAAATTTAAATCTTTTATTTCTTTTCCATCTATTAATAATTGCCCAGAATCATACTTTATAAGTCCCATGATTAATTTAATAATTGTAGACTTACCAGAACCACTTTCACCAACTAAAGCAATCGAAGAATTTGCTTTTATTCTTAATGACAAGTCTTTTATTATAGTCTTTCCATAATTGTATGAATAAACAATGTCTTTTAATTCTATTTCTCCTAAAACAGTTTTGACTATTTCTCCCTTATTTAAATTTTCATCATCTTTAGAATCTAAAAAAGCAATGTACTTTTTAACTGCTACTTTGTTTAATTTGTAATCTACATATTCAACATTAAATATAGCAATTGGTTCATAAGCTTTACCAAGCAGCGCTATAACTGTTACTACAGCACCTACTGATAAATTTGATTTTAATACCGCATATCCTAAAACAATTACTTTTAAAACATTTACAATTAAAGCAAAAACTGTGAAAAATATTTCATGAACTAATTTTATTTTAGTTTTAGCATCAGTTATATTTTTTATTCCTTCCTTGGTTACTTCTATTTCTGTATCAAATTTCTTATTAGTTCTGAAGACTACTAATTCCATGAATCCTCTTACTAAATGCTTGTTTAATACTTCTTGATTTACTAAGATACTTTCCTTTAACTTGTATAACTTTTTTAAAACCAAATTAGAAATAACAATTACAATTATGTATCCTAACAAAACAAATAATACATATTCTCTTTCTACTCGAAAAATGAAAATTAAACTGAAGATAGCTGTTGGTAATAAATATCTGATTAATTTTAACCAATAGTTTAACAATACATCTCTAGAAGCTGTTGCTCCATCTTCAACTTTTTGAGTTAATCTTCCAGTACCAATTTTTTGATATTCTAAATAATCAATTGTCTTCATTTTCTTTAATGCTTGTAATTTGAAATCTAAATATAATTTGTTTTTTACTTGTTGTTCTGGGTAATTTTCTAAATAGCCTAGAATTGTTGATGCTAATAGTAATACTCCATAAATTATTAATGGTAATATAGTTAGATTTTTAAACTGAAAAGCATCTAATATTTTTTGATAATACGTTACTGAGTATAAATCTAAAAAGTTTATTACAATCCCTATTAAGACATAAACCACTATCATTTTAAAATTGTTTTTTAATACTTCTTTAAATAATTTCATATACTTTCCTCCCTATTATACTAGTTGTGATTAACAAAAAAAGAACCTCCTTTCATAAACAGCAAAAACATCACAACATAGTGTGTATTGCCATTCATGAAGAGATTCTTAAGGCTCATCATTATTCCTCTAAACTTTCGTTTATTTGGTAGTAAACGCGAATGGACGAATTGAATTACTACATTTAAATTATAGCATATTTAAGCTAAATAAGCAAGTTTACTCAATATTAAAGATTATTCCAAGTATTGCGACTAATAATGGTATAAGGCTACAAATCATAGTCCATTTACCTATTTCTTTAACTTTACTCATTGGAAATTCTTTTATATTTTGAACTTTCCATAACAATACTTCATCTTTATGACCAGTATATAAAACTAATCCTGCAATTAATATTAATCCTGCAAAAATAAACATAAATATTGAAAAGCCATTCATTATTAATCCTCCTATAATAATTAGACAATATATTTTTCACCAATGCATCTTCCTAAAATAGCTAAAATTTCTTGTTTTAATTCTTCACTTACACAAGAATAAACATAATCTTTTAATATATAAACATTATAATTATTTTCAAATAAATTAAGAGCAGTAGTAAAAACACAACAATCTATATCAAAACCAGCTATATAGATATTATTTATTTTATTAGTCTTTAAATAATTAATTAATTCTTCATTGTAAGCAGTATAAGTACCCTTATCAATTATCTTATAATCTTTAGTATCAATTGGTACTTTAATACTTTCTTCTGTTAAACAGCCATCCCAATTAGCTTTTTTATAGATAGGATTTTCTTTACTATTAATAAATCTTGTAAAAATAATATCATCATATTTATTAGAATTAACTAAATCTTTTAAATCATTTACCGATTTAAAAGTAACATCATTAATAAACTCATTTTGAAAATCAATAATTAATAATAAATTCATATTACTTATTCTCCTTGGTTAATATTTTTACTTTACCTAAATTCTTTTCTTCTAAAGAATAATTATTGTCATTAATTAATGCTTCTAAATATTTAAAACTAGTTTTATTGTAGAAGTGTCTAGCTTTTTTTCTAGATTTTAATTCTTTATTAGGCATTATTACTGTATTAGCATCATCTAAAAGCATTAAGTCATCACTAATAATATTTCTAGTAAGTTGTTTGTCATCAAAAGTCCCATAATAAACATAAATATCTGGTTCTTCAAAAAATGCCAATCTATTTCTTAAAGCAATTTGTATTCCTCTATAGTATTCTACAGCTTGTCGTTCTAACCAATAAATTTTGGTGATTATTTCTCGGTATTTTTGAACATTAGGATCATCTCTTAATTTATCAGCAACACTTAAATAACTATGTATTTCTTCTCCTAAAACTACTTTTTGCATTGCATATTCATAGATTGCAACATTACGATTAATTTTTAAATCAGAGGCTAATTTTTTTAAATGAATTATTTCAGCATGACTTTTTTTTAGTTTTTCCCCTTTTTCTTTTAAATTGTATAATTCAACAGTTTCTTCTATTTTATTCATAATTACTCCTATCTTTATTAACAACCCATTCATTCTTATATAATTTTACTTTATTCATAACCCCTTTATCATATTCAGAATATGTAACTGGTAATCCATAAGTAATTCTTGTATCAAAGCAATAGTCTTTTTTTTCTACTCTATTTTTTAACCAATAGTGATCATGGAACATTCCTGTTCTTAATAAAAATTCATATACTGGAGGATCTAAATAATAGCCATTATCCTTATAACCTCTAGTATATGCATAATAAAGCATTCCTCTAGCTATTAATAATTCATCAGTATTATTTTGATTTTTTAATAAATTAACAATATACTTACATGCTTTTATATCAGCAATTCTTTCTCCTGGATCAGTTTCATAACATAATTTAGTATCATAATATAAATATTTTGCACAAAGATTATCTAAATTAGGTTCATAATCTAAACCATGATCCATAGCATAAGCTCTTAATGAATAATATATTAATGTAGATTCAAGATCTTTTTTTCCATCATATAATTTTTTTAAATTTCTAGCATGTTCTAATTCATGTTTTAATATATGTAAAGTAAGTAATTGAGGATTAATTATCTGTTTTTCAATTACTTCTCTATTAATATGAATACTACGATTTTCATTAGAATAAACACCTAATAACTTTTCAGAAAAATTTCTAATTTGAAAATCTTTTATATATGGAAGTAATTCTTCTTCATTACTCATCATAATATCAAATGCTTTATTAATAAATTCATCTTTCAATGGTCCATCTTTATGTTCTTGAAATAATTCATATATTTTATCAGCCATACTACCACCTAACTTTATTTTACACTATATTTATTTAAAAAAAAACAACTTCTAATGAAGTTGTATTTTTTTATTTTTTAGCACCCTGTGGTACTTGTTGAGTTATACAATGAATATTTCCACCACCCAAAAGGATTTCACGAGCATATACTGGTTCAATCTTTCTATCAGGGAATAATTCTTGTAATAAATCAATTGCTTTTTGATCGTTAGGATCATCAAATACAGGTAGAGCGATGAATCCATTTCCTGTATAGAAGTTAACATAGCTAGCAGCTAAACGATCCCCTTCTTGTCTTGGAAGAGTTCCATCTACAGCATCTACCCCTTCACTTTCTTCTTTAGTAATTAGAATTGGAGATGGAGTATACATTTTATGAACTTTTATTTTTCTTCCTTTAGCATCTGTTTCGCTCTCTAAGTAATTTAGCGCTTCAACACTTCTTTCATATTGAGGATCATTTTTATCATCTGTCCAAGCAAGTAAAACTTCTCCAGGTTTAACGAAATTACACATGTTATCTACATGTCCATTTGTTTCATCATTATAAATTCCTCTAGGAATCCATAATACTTTTTCACAATTTAAGTATTCACATAAAGTGTTTCCTATTTCTTCTTTAGTCATATGTGAATTACGTCCTTCAGATAGTAAACATTCCTCAGTAACCATTACTGTTCCTTCACCATCTACATGAATAGAACCACCTTCTAAGATAAAGTCATCTAGACGATATCTATCAGCAGCTTCTAATTCACACATCTTTTGTGCAATTTTATCATCTGAATCCCATGGGAAGTATAGTCCATCTACTAATCCTCCCCAAGCATTAAATGTCCAATCTACTCCTCTTAATTTTCCTTTATTATTAACTACAAATGTAGCACCACAATCTCTTACCCAAGAGTCATCATTAGACATTTCAACTACACGGACATAATCAGGCAACATTCCACGAGCATTAGCATATTGACTAGCAGAAACTATCATAGTCATTTGTTCATATTTACCAATTACACTAGCAACTTCAGTAAATACTTTTTGAGCAGGCTTCCCACCTAATCTCCAGTTATCTGGTCTTTCAGGCCAGATCATATAACAACCTCTATGAGGCTCAAATTCTCCAGGCATTCTAAATCCATCAGCCTTTGGAGTACTATCTAGTCTTTTCAAATTAACCCTTCTTTCTTCTTTTAATTCTGTAGAGAAAGGAGGTATTAACCTCCTATTATTCTCTTTTTATTATGCTTTTTTAGTTTTAATTCTAGCTACTAAAATTTCTTCAATAATGAATGATAATACAACTCCAGCTATTAGTGGAATATTCTCTTGTAAGTATTCTACACTGAAATCACCAAAGATTGTGAATACAACTCCAGCTATTAATAGTATAAATGGTACTATAGCAGCTACTTTAGCCATTGCTCCGTCAAATGGTGCTTTATAAGGTCTTTCCTTATTAGCATCTACTTTTCTAAGTTTTAAGAATGCTAAGAACATTGGAATATATCCAACTAATAATGTAATCCAACTTAAGCAGAAGAACAATCCAAATCCAGCACCAAAATCCTCTGAAATTAAATTAGCAATGATACCAAATACTACGATTATTGAAGCAACAACTCCGTTGATGTAAGCAGCAGTTGCTGGTACACCTTCACTATTCTTTTTAGCAAACATTTTTGGCATAGAACCATCTTCTGCAGCATAAGCAGCTACTTCATTAACTCCAAATGACCATGAAGCAATATTTGCGATAAATGTATAAATAAACATGAATCCCATAACAATAATTACTAATTTCATAGTTCCAGCACCAAGTCCAACAGCAGTAAATAATGCAGTTAATACATCAACTACGATTTCTGCTCCTGCTCCGATCCACTCATCGTTTGCTGGTAAAGCAATATTAAATCCAGTTGCTGGCAAGATATAGAATAAAGCCATTAATAATCCACCAAAGATTAAAGCTTTTGGAATATCTTTCTTAGGATGTTCCATATCATCTACCCAAGTACCTACAACTTCAAATCCCATGAAGTTAAATAAGATAATGGAAATAAATGATAAACCATCTAAACTAAATTCAGGGAATAAGTCTTTAGCACTAGTAATTGGGTTAGCACTTTCTCCTGTTTTACAGAAAACATAGATTCCTAAACATCCAATTACTAATAATAATGCAACTTTACAAAAAGTTCCTAAATTAACAATATACTTACTTTCACCAATACGTTTAGTACTTAAGAAAGTAACTAACCAAACGTATACAAGTTGTAGTAACAATAACATAATTACACTTAATTCAATATTGAACATACCAGCAATTATATCAGTAACTGCAACTGCAAGTGAAGCAATCCATAATGGGAAGTTAATCCAATAGTTCCAGGCAACACGTCCAGCCCATTTTGGACCAAAAGCACGTTTTACCCAATCATACATACCACCTTCACTTGGATAAGTAGTACCAAGTTCAGCAGTAATCATACCATATGGAACACAGAAGAAAAGTAGTAAGAAAATCCACCAGAAGTATTGTGTGTTTCCAATAGCAGCTGTAGGCATAACAGATTCACAAACTAATGTTAAACATACAGTTCCTAATATGGCATCCATTAATTTAAATTTCTTTTTTGGCTTGTCTGCCATTTTAATTCACTCCTTTAATTTTTAATTTACAATCCTAAATTCTTCTTGCAAATTTCAATTGTTAGATCTTTTTGCCCCATTAAATATACAAGTAATCCACGCATAGCAGTAAGTCTGTTTTCTGCTTCATCGAAGCAGATTGAAACTTCTGGATCATCCATAATTTCATCAGTTACTTCCTCACCACGAGTTGCTGGTAAACAATGCATAAATTTAACATGTGGTGCACATTTCTTAATCATTTCTCTGTTTACTTGATATTTTGGATAGAAGATCTTCATTCTTTCATCTTTTGGTAATTCAGATTCATATAATCCGTACCAAACATCAGTATATACAAAGTCTGCATCTTTTAAAGCTTCTTCTTCATTATCTGTAATTAAGTAAGTTCCTCCACTTTCTTTACAGTTAGCTTCTAAGATATCAATATAATCTCCACGTAGTTGGAAATCTTTTGGACCATAATGTACATAATGTCCACCCATCTTAGTAATCATCATACCAAGAGAGGCACAAACTTGAGTACAATCTCCGACAAAAACTACTTTTAAATCCTCAACTTTTTTACCTTCTGGCATGTGTTCAAAAATAGTAATGATATCTCCCATCTCTTGAGTTGGGTGATTCCAATCACTCATACCATTAAGTACTGGTACAGTTGAAAATTCAGCAAGTTCCTTAACTGTCTTATGTTCAATAACTCTTGCC
>CADBCT010000025.1 GCA_902793315.1 uncultured Erysipelotrichaceae bacterium | reverse complement strand
TACTGTTTGCCCTACTTGATAAGTATCTTTTGAACTAGTTACTATCATTTCATCAGGATCAATATGACGATATTCATAATTACTATTAATAATTTTTTGTTTAATTGCAGAGTTTTTGTATGTATAGAATAATCTATTATCTTCACCTACTCCATCATCAAATGATAATTTAAATGAATTAGATCCATATTGAATATCATTACCTAAGAAATAAACATTTTGTAAGTTATAGCAGTCTTTAAAAGCAGAAGATCCTATTTTTGTAACTGTCTCAGGAATAGCAATATTAGTTAATCTACTATTTCCTGTAAATGCATAATTACCTATTTCAGTTACATAATCTGGAATACTTGAATTAGTATGACCAGGAAGATTAGTAAATCCAACCATTAACTTATTAGTAGTAGTATCAATTATTCCGGTATTAGACAATACCTTATATTTTCCTTCATCAGTATCTGATAAAGAAGTCCTAATAGGATTATATGCAAATGCATCTTCAGCGATGTAATCAACATTTCTACCCAACTCTATTTTATTAATTCCTGAATTATAAAAGGCTTTGGTTTCTATTCTTCCTTGTGTAACTGATACTTCTTTTAAATTACGACAGTTCTCAAAGGCTGATTCACTTACAACTTCCAAGCCCGAACTTAAGTGAATCGAAGATATACCACTTTCATAAAAAGCAGATTGTCCAATTGTATCAACTTGATAAAGATTTAAGTTAAATAACAAATAAGTATTATAGAAAGCATATTCTGCAACATCTCCCATTATTGTTAAATCAAATGTAGCTAGAGAAACACAGTTATAAAAAGTTTTTGATTCTACATTAAAAATATAAATAGTATCATATCTAGCCTTTAAGACTTGAGTTAATTTCTTACAATTATTGAAAGCTTGTTCTCCAATTACAACTTCCCCACTATCAACATATACAGCCGAAGCCTCTCCAGAAATATAAACAGTTTGAAGTTGCATACAATCTTGGAAAGCATAATCACCAATTGAAATGATTGGTACATTAATACTAACTATAGTACTACCTTCAAAAGCACGATTGCCTATTTCAGTTCCTAAAGTAGCCCCCTCTACTGTAGTAAACAAAGTATTCCTAAATGAATTATTACCAATTCTATAAAAACTAACCGGTAAATATAAATATGTATAATGAAATAAATCATTATATGAATCATTATAAAAATCAAAATTGTCTGCAGTAGCAACTACTGTTTTATTATCAATAGACTCAGGAAGGTATAATTTACTAATGTTTAGACCATGTGGTTTATAAGTAGTTAATTCAATACTTCCATCCTGCAATGTATTATATTCCCAACCACTTTCATAATTACTAGGATTAGTTATTTGAATAGTAGTAGTTAAATCATCAGTTTTAATTGTAACATTTTGACTAGTTGTACTTGTTGGATCATAATTTAGTATTTCAAGATTAGGTAACTCATCTAGAGTCAAATCATCACTTGTATTATCAGAATATGTTACAGTTACTGTACTAGCCATAATATTAGTTAATGAATAATAATTATAATTAGTAAATTGAATATTCTTTGCTTCTATACCGGTAATGTGCTTTGTTAAGTCTTTATAAACACCATACTCATCACAATAGGTATTATCACAGAATTGAACATCTTCATATGATATAAGACCGTTACCAAAATATTTATCCCAACCATCTTCTCCTAAATCTTTTGCATTTTCACTTAAGATATCTATAACATTATCTTTAGTTAAAGTATCATTATAAGAACGTAGTATAGCAATAGCAGCAACAGCATGTGGTGTAGCCATTGAAGTACCACTAATTGTTTCATGGTCATCATCACCATCATTATTTCCGTTTTTTATTGCAATTGCAGCATTTTTACTCATAATACTTTTTATAGATTCACCTGGTGCTGCGAAAGTAATATCTGCTCCATAGTTTGAGAAACTTGATTTACTTAATTCAGATGTAACTGAAGCTATGGAAATTGTATTGTTAAATGAAGAAGGATAATGTTTAGTAGCAGTATTGTCATTTCCAGCAGCAGCAACACAAATAATATTGTTTTCATGTGCAGCATTAATAGCATTTTCAAGTGCTTCAGAATAACCATAACTACCAAAACTCATATTAATAACATCTGCTTTATCATAATAAATTAAATAATTAATTGCAGCTATAACATCAGAGAAGTATAAAGAACCATTTCTAGATACTTTCATAGGTAGTATTTTAACATTAGCAGGAGTACCCTCAGCAATTGTTCCAGCAACATGAGTACCATGACCATTCTCATCATTCATTACAGTAGTTGAATTTTCTAAAACATTATAAAATTCAGTTATTTTACCACCATAATACTTATTAAATAGAGCCATATCACAACCAGTATCAATTACAGCAGCAGTAACTTCATGCAAGTTTGCCATATTACTAGTAGCAGAAGTAATTGCATGATCAAGAGACATTGTTTCTATTCCCCATGAATTATAATCCCCTACTTCTATTTCAAGTGTTCCATTTTCTTCAACACTCTTAATTCTTTTATCATTTGAAAGCTTATTCAAAGCAGCTTTTTTCTCTTTTTCAGACTTATATTGCAATAAATATTGATTATTAGGTGCCTCAATAACGTTAATTGCTCCATAAGTATCTTTAGGCATAGTATTAGCTATTACAATAAGCATATTATCTTTATCCTGATCAGTATTAGCTTTACTTATCTCTTTAAAATAAGAATCAACAAATTCTTTAGATAAATATGAAATATTGTATTCAGACTTTTTCTTAAAGAATACATTTTTTACAACACAAGTAATACTAAACAGTAATACAATAATTAAAATCAAAGAAAGATATTTTTTAAATCTTTTATTCATACCCAGACACCTCTATTATATATAATTATAACATCTATCTAAAAAAAATAAAAGATGATTTTCATCATCTTTTATAAATTAATAATAAACATTTCAAGTAATGCATTAGCATCTAAATCAGTAGTCTTCATTTTTAAATCAATATCACTTAATTCTTGAAGTAATCTTAATAAGCTTTCTTCAGAATATAACTTAGTTAATTCTCTAGTCTTAGTGATTCGATAATCAGACTTTTCTTCTAAAATATTAGCTATTTGCCTATCAGTTAATTTTTCTTTTTCTAATAGTTTTACTTGATATATTATTCTTATTTGACTTGATAATAAGCCAATAATACTAATTGGTTCAAAATTATAAGATAATAATTCTTTATACTTTTTCAAAGCATCTTTTTTATCTCTTAATGCTATACTTCTAGAAAAAGCAAAAGTTAAGTCTTTAGAATCCCCTAATTTCTTAGTAACTAATTCTTTAATATCATCTTCTGTAATTACTTTTTCTTCGCATTTATAATCTTTTAATTTTAAGCATTCATTATATATCTTTGATATATCACCTAAACAGTAATTATCTAGTAAATCAATAGTATTATTATCAATTTCATAATCTTTTAATAATTGCTTTATATAGCTTTTTGTATTTAATTCTATTTTATTATAAATACACTTTTCTTTTAGTATTTTACCTACTTTAGAAGTACCACTTAGTTTATTAGCCTCAATTATTAATAAATTATCTGGATTAGGATTATCTAAATATTTAAACAAATGCTCAAAATCACTTTTATAATCATCATATTTAAGTAATTCTATATTTTTTAAAATAATAACTTTTTCTTGAGTAAATAAACCATAAGTATCTAAATCTTCTAATGCATTAGATAATTCAGATTCTTCTAAATCATACTTAAAAATACTTGCTTTAGTAAATTTATTATCTTTAATAATTTTTTCTTGTTCATGCTCTAAAGCTAATGAATCAACACTCTCCAATAAATAGTTATTCATGTTCATTAATAACCTTTTCGATATGCTTAACAATTTCTCCTACATGTGAAGCATTTTTACCCCCACCTTGAGCAAATTTAGGATTACCTCCACCATTTCCTTCAGAGCGAAGTGAAGCATCTTTTACAATTTCACCAGCATGAACAAATGAATTACTCTTAGCAATAAAGTTAATACTATTATCATTTTTAACATTCATTAAGAAGATAAAGCCATTCTTCATTTCATTCATGATAGTATCAGCAATACTCTTAAGAATATTAATATCTTTATTCTTAAGCTCCATTATTAATACTTCAACCCCATTAACTTCTTTAATATGTTCACGGTATATATCTAGATTTTGTAATGTTTCCTTCTCTTTCATATCAAAATATTTCTTTTCTAAATCTTTTACTTCTTGATGAACATATTGTAATTCATTTTTACTATAAATAATATCTTTATATGAAACAGGTTTATCATTATTAAGATCTACTTCAAATTCTAGTTTTATACCATTATTTCTAGCATCTTCTAATATTTCACGAGCTTTTAATAATAGTTTTGCTTTTTCTTCATTATAAGGTTTAATTGTTTCTTCTATAATTGATTCTATCTTGTCACCAGTAGCAGCTTCAATACGGTAGACATTACTTCCTTTAGATTCACATGAATAAATAGCTAATCTATTTATTTCACTAGTATTAGAAGCATGAGTACCACCACATAATTCAATAGATTTACCTATCTTAACTACTCTTACTTCATCACCATATTTTTCATTGAATAATGCCATTGCTCCTAATTTTTTAGCTTTATCAATAGGCATTATTTCAGTTGAAACAATTAAGTCTTCATTAATCATATTATTAGCAAACTCTTCTACTTCAAGAATTTTTTGATCAGTCATCTTACCTGAATAAGTAAAGTCAAATCTAAGTCTTTCATCATCAACATAACTACCTGCTTGTTTAATTGTATTAGATACAACTTGTTGTAAAGAATATTGTAATATGTGAACACTTGAGTGATCTCTTTCAATTCTTTTTCTTCTATCTTTATCAATTACTAGTTCACATTCATCACCAACAGTAATTACTCCATCTAATAATTTAACTTTATGAATATGTTGACCATTAGGAGCTTTAAAGACATCAATAACATGAGCTTTAAAATTATCACCAATAATCATACCAGTATCACTAACTTGTCCACCAGATTCAGCATAAAAGCAAGTTCTTTCTACTGATATATATGTATCATGATCAATACTATTAACTAATTCATCTTTAGAAAAAATAGCTTGAACTTTACTTTTTAAACGATAAGTACCATAAACAAATTCAGATTTATCAGTAAAGTCTAATAATACTTTCTTTTGACTAGCCATTGCTGATGTATTTTTAGCATTTTTACGAGCTAATTCTTTTTGAGCATCCATATACTTATCAAATTCTTCTTTAGATACTTTATATCCTAAATCTTCTAAGTATTCTTCAGTTAATTCAAATGGGAATCCATAAGTATCATATAGCTTAAATGCTTCTTCACCACTAATATAACCATCATTAGAGTCTTCAACTAATTCTTTTAATCTTCTTTCTCCAGCTTCTAATGTCTTTAAGAATAGTTCTTCTTCCTCTAATACAGTAGCTTCTACCTCTGCTCTTCTTTCAGTTAAATATGGATATGCATCTTTCATTACATCTACAACATCAGAAACTATTTTATACATAAATGGACTTTCCATACCAATATTTTTTCCAAAACGAACACTACGTCTTAATAATCTTCTTAGGACATAACCACGTCCAACATTTTCAAAACAAGCTCCATCTGCTATAGCAAAAGTAATAGCTCTAATATGATCAGCAATAATTTTAAATTCTTTTTGACCAACATATTCACAATCAGCCAATTCTTCTATATGTTTAATAATTGGTTTAAATAAATCTGTTTCAAAGTTAGAATCTACTCCTTGGAAGATACAACACCATCTTTCTAAACCAGCACCTGTATCAATATTCTTATTAGGTAATTCTTTATAATCTTTACGGTCTACTCCAGCTTTAGAATTATATTGTGAGAAGACATTATTCCAAATCTCAACATATCTTTCCTGATCTTCATCCTTAAAGAATTTTTCTAAAGCATCTCCATCTGGATCAAATTCTGGTCCACGATCATAAAAAATTTCAGAATCAGGTCCACAAGGTCCTTCTCCAATTTCCCAATAGTTTTCTTCTAATCTTGCAATATGATCTTTAGGAATTCCTACTTCTACCCATTTATTAAATGCTACATCATCATCAGGATATACTGATACATATAATAAATCTTTATCAATACCAAAATATTCTGGACTAGTTAACATTTCGAAAGAAAATTCAATTGCTTCTTCTTTAAAGTAGTCACCTACACTAAAATTACCCATCATTTCAAAGAATGTTTGATGTCTTTTAGTAATACCAACATTTTCAATATCATTAGTACGAATACATTTTTGAATACTAACAATTCTTTTACTATCAGGTATTTCACTTCCATCAAAATATTTTTTTAAAGGAGTAACACCAGCATTTATCCATAATAGACTATCATCATTAATTGGAACTAATGGAGCGCTATCAAAAATCTTATGTCCTTTATTTATAAAAAACTTAAACCACATTTCTCTTATATCATTATGAGTCATATATTTCATATTTACACATCCTTTTCAAGTATTTCTTTTAATCTCTCTATTACATCTTCTTTAGTACCATTATTTAAAATATAGTAGTCTGCGAAGGCAATAGGTCCCCCTTTATATAAATTCTCTATTTCAGATATATCACGGTACTTAATCGCCTCCCTATCAAAAGGTCGATCAGGTCTTTCCGCGACACGCTCATATCTAAGTTCTTTATCAGTAACTACACAAATTAATTTTAAATCCTTAAATCTTTCAATTAAATAAGTGTATTCGTACCAAGAATATAAACCATCTAAAACAACATTATTCTTTTCAATCGCTTCTTTAATTTCTGGTTCTAAGAATTTGGCATAACACTCTGGTCCGTGTTCGGCTCGTAATTTCTCACGAAATTCTTTTTCACTTTTACCATCCTCAGTACGCTCAATTCCAGCTTCTTCCATTAATTTATAAGTAATACCACCAAAGTATAATTTAGTCCAGCCAATACCTTCTAAATATTCAGTAACTACACTTTTACCAGTACCACTCATTCCTACTACTGCGATTAGTTTATTCATTTTACTCACCTGTTTCTTCTTTTCTTATTAATTCTACAGCTGCTTCCTTTAATTTTGCTAAGCTGCTATTTTCAATAATATAATCAAAATCTTTATAATTAGCTATTTCTGTTTCTGTAATATGTTGAGCTTCTTCTTCAGTTAAATTATCATCATAATTTGCTCTAATTAGTTTTATAGTAACAACATCTAGATACTTACTTTTAATTGCTTTAAATTCATTTGCTAATCTAGCATCAGTAATAATAAAAGTATCAAAGAAGTTTCCAAGTATTTCAATATCTTCAAATAACCTATCTAAAAGAAAAGTATCTTTTCCCATTTTTTCTTTTATTATCTCAATACCCATTTTCTGCAAGAACTCTCTTGGTTTTTCTTCTTTTTCATCCCATTCAAAGTAATTTCTAGCATAGCCATATAAAGGTTCTGTAATATGCATTACACATGGTTTGTGACCATAATCCTTTAACTCTTCTCTTAAGTACTCTCCAAAAGTACTTTTACCACACTTAGCTCTACCACCAATAACAAATATTTTCATTTTTATTCTCCTTTACAAATAAAAGACCAAAGCTAGGAGGACATTTTGCCCGGTACCATCCTATCTTGGTCTTAATTCTTTTTAACGATTTTCACCGATAAAACTCCAAAAGTAGCTTCAATTAAGATTATTATTAACTTCCACCAAACGTTAACTCTCTCTAAACAATTACTTAATTTACTCATCTTTTATCATAGCTTTATATTTATTAATTATCAGTTATCTTATCTATCCAACCAAATTTTTCATTAAAGAATTTTACAAACACTTTAACACATGCAATTACAGGAGTTGCGATAACCATACCTAATATACCAAAGAAATGACCAAAAATCAATAGTCCTAGCATAATAGTTACAGGATGTAGCTCCATAGTATGACCCATAATTAATGGTTGATAGAAATTATTCTCTAACATTTGAACTACTAATATTGAAATAATTACACAAATTCCAGTAATTGGACTAATAGTAAATCCAACTATAATCGCAGGAATAGCTCCGATATATGGACCAAAATAAGGAATAATATCAGTAACTGCACAGAACAAAGCAAATAGAATTGGTGCTTCTAGTCCTGCTAAAGTTAATCCAACACTTTGAGTTAAGAATACTAAAAGCATAACCATAAGTACTCCTTGAACATAACTTCTTAAAGAAGTATTTATACGATGCGTTAATTCAATATAACTCTCATGCCAATCTTTAGGAACAAATTTAAAAATACGACTATTTACTTTATCAAAATCAAATAATAAGTAGAATCCAATCATTAAACCTAAAACAAAATTTACTCCACCACTAATAATAGACTTACCAGCACTAAAGATATATTTAGGTAAATCAGAACCAATACTAAGACCAAAATTAGTAACATAATTAGTAATCTCAGCTTTCATTTCACTAATCTTTATAAGATTATTACCATCAAATGCTTTTACTAAATTTAAAGCAAAATCAGTAATTTCTTCAAAAATAGTAGGTGCTACTCTAACAAAATCTTTTACTTGTGAAATCATAGCTGGAATAAATAAATAAGCAATTAGAAAAATAATTCCAACTAAACCTATATAGACAAGTATACAAGCAAGAAGCCTTGGTAATTTTTTAGTCTCCATCCAATCAACTAATGGATCAAAGAACCAAGCTATTAAGAAACCAATAAATATTGGTGAAATAACTACTAAGAATTCTCCTATATATTTTAATAATTGCCACTCTTTTATTAAATATGTACCTAGTAAAATTAAGCAAACAATTGCCATAAAATAGCCAATATTTATTAACTTTTTACCAGTATTTAAAATATGATTTAAACTAACATAATCAACTTCTTTATCTTTAATTCTTCTCATATGTTACCCTCCTACTAATATATTATATCATGTAAATTTATTTTTGAAATAATAATTATTTATTTTCTTAAAATAATTTGTCTAGTATAATATAATCAGGTGATTTAATGAAAACCATTAAAGAAAATATTAGTAATGAACTTGTAATAAAAAACTCGAAATTTATTACACTACTGTATAAATTAAATACTAATAATATTGATAATATTATGTCTGAAGTAAAAGAACTTTATCCTAAAGCAACTCACTATTGTTATGCATATATTTATAATAACTATAAGAAGTCATCTGATGATGGTGAACCTACTGGTACAGCAGGTGCTCCAATAATGAATGTTTTAGAAAAGGAACAATTAAATAATATTTTAGTAGTAGTCGTAAGATATTTTGGGGGAATCAAATTAGGAGCTGGTGGATTAATAAGGGCTTATACTAAAGCAGTTACTGAAGCTTTAAAACAAGCTCTGTATCAAGAATTAATCAGTGGCTATAAAGTACATATAAATTTTGATTATTCACAAGAAAAACAACTCAATTATCTTTTAAATGATAGTATTATTATAGAAAAAAAGTATGATGAAAAAATAACTTATCTCGCTCTAATAGATAAACAAGTACTAGATAAATTACATGGTTATGATTATCAAATATTAGAAGAACTATATATAGAAAAAAGTATTAATTGTTAATTAATACTTTTAATTTTTTTATAACTTTTTTTTCAATTCTTGATATATAACTTTGAGAAATATGTAGTTTATCAGCCACCTCTTTTTGAGTATATTCATTATTTCCAAGTAATCCATAACGTAGAATCATAATTTCACGATCTCTCGGTTTTAATGATAATATTTCTCTTATGATTAATTCTTTATCATCATTTACTTCTATTTCTTTAGCAATTTCATCTTTATCGGTACCAATAATATCTTCTAATCTTAATTCATTACCATCAGTGTCATATGATAATGTTTGATCAATACTAACTTCATTTTTAAGTTTCTTATTTTTACGTAAATACATTAATATTTCATTATCTATACATCTCGAACAATAAGTAGCTAATTTAATATTTTTATCACTACTAAAAGTATTAATACCTTTAATTAGACCAATACTTCCAATACTAACTAAGTCTTCTAATTCCACTCCTGTATTTTCATACTTTTTAGCTAAAAAAACTACTAATCTTAAATTATGTTCAATTAACTTTTCTTTAGCATTATTATCACCAGATTCTTTCAGTTTTAAGAAATAATCTTCCTCTTCTTTAGTTAATGGTTCAGGTAAAACATCTGTTGCTCCTACATAGAAAACACTACTTACTTTATAAAATAATCTTTTTAATAATCTAATTAATCTAGACATATTTCCTCCTTTAATCTATTTGGTAAGATACAATTCTCTCCATTAAGAGAAAACTTATCTTTTGCTATACCCACTAAATAATTATGATATTCTTTATTATCAATTAATACTTTATCTGGTTTAATACAAGGTATAATACCTTCGCTATTTAAAGTCTTATAAGGTATATATAAAACCTCTTGTACTTTGATATTTAAATTCACTAAAATAATAGCCTTCTTACTAATTGAATCAACTAATCTATTACCAGTATCAATAAATCCTTCAAGTATATATTTTTTATTTTTATAATAAATAGTTACTACATACTTATCTTGATATGTAATTCGTAAACTAATTAATTCTCGTATTAGTAGATATATAATTATTGGTCCTAAAACAATTAAATATAAAAAATAGTATTTATACTTATTTAAATCTAAAAGATAAACACTTCCTCCAACAATAATACTAATAAAATAAAAATATAAAGTATTTCTAAATATATTTCTAGTACCAAAACTAATTATAATCATTAGACAACTTATAATAATTTTAATTAAAAACATTTCAAAAGAATTAGTCTTAATAAAAAGAAAAATAATAGTACTAGAACCAATAATACTACTTAAAAGAAGTCTTTTATTAGGTCCATTAATTTTTAATAAACGTTTAGTACCATATAATATTAAATAATCTAATAAAAAATTAAGCACAATAATAAATTCTATATACATATAATCACCAATAAAAGTATACAAATAAAAAAACGACTAATTTGTCGTTTCTTCTTATATCTTTTTCTTTTTCCAAAAAATCTTAATAATATAATATAAGAAAATAGTCATTATAATGACATAACCCCATCTCAAGATAAGATTAACCATTTCCCAATTACTAGTATAATTATCAATAATATTTGGAATACTTTCAGGTAAATATTTACCTATTAGATTAGAAATATCTTTCATAGGAATATTTTCTTTAACAAAAGTAGCTATTCTTAAGAAGATATCTACAATAGCTATAAAAAAAACAAAAGAATGAAATCTATTAAAATACATAACTACTAGGATAAATAAAACTAATAAAACGATTAAGTCAATATACATAAAACCACTTCCTACTCTACTTAATTTTATAATAGATATAATATTTTTTCAATAAAAAAGAGTTAAGAATTACTCTTATCTCCTTCTTCTAACATTGTTGTAATAAAAATACCATAACCTTTATTAGTATCATTAACAATAACATAATTAACTACTCCTACTAATTTATTATTTTGAATTATAGGAGATCCACTCATACCTTGTACTATACCACCAGCTTTATCAAGAAGCCTTTGATCAGTAATTTCAAATAATATATTCTTAGTAGGATTATCTTCAATAGTAATAATTTTAATAGTAAAATCTTCAGTATTATTACCTTCTAGTACAGTTCTAATTACAGCTTCTCCTGGTTTTATTTCTTCTTTCTGAGCTATTTCCATGGTTTGATAATTATTTAAATCTTTTTGATATTTACCATAGACTCCATTTATTTCATTAGTATTTATTTCTCCTAAGATATTTTCTTTATCAATACTAGCATTCTTAGAACCTGTTTCTCCATTAATACTTTTATTGATATTTTTAACTTCAGCTTTATAGATATTTCCTCTATCTAAAAGAAATTTATTAGAACTAGTACTTTCTATTATTTCATGTCCTAGAGAACCAAATATTCTAGTTTCAGGATCAATATATGATAAAGTACCTATTCCATTAATTTGATCTTTTACATATAAACCACTTTTAATTAGATTATTATCTTTTTCTAAATCTATTTTAATAGTCTTATATTCTCCATCTCTTAATACTTTAAAAGTATAATTACCAGAATTAACAATTGTATTATTTAGATCAGTAATACTAGTAATTTTTTCTTTATTAATTTCAGTAATAATATCACCTATTTTAAAGCCCGCTTCTTTAGCAATATATTTATTATTTACTTTATAATATCCAACTACATATACACCTTTAGAATGGATTTCCATACCAATTGTTTCTCCACCTACAATTATTTTGTTAGAATAAGCATAGATATTTAAGGGTAATATTAATAACAATAAGATAATTATTAGCTTTCTTCTCATGTTTACACCTCGTTATTATTATGTACATAATTCGACATATTATACTATTGATTATTTGACTTATTAAGTAAATTTAAGTATATTTATAATAGAGGTGTGACTATGGAAAGTAAGTATGTTTATGAAAAACCTGCTGATGAAAAATTGTATGAAGAAATGCGTAGAAAATCATTAGAAGGTGAATCAGTAAAAAGAACTGGTAAACGTTATAGATGGAATAAAAAGAAATTTGTTAGAAATATGGCAGTTTTAATAGCTGTAACGGTTGGGGTAACTTTAGCAGGTAATCATGTAGCTGATAAAATGAGTAAATCTATTCAAGAAAATGCTTTATATGGATCTTTATTTGATAATTATTTAGAAGAAGTCTTTTATCCTGCAACTCATCATGTTAATGGAACAGTTAGTGATATATATTTAGATTATGATAAATTAGCTGATTATATTGATGCTGAAGAAGATAAAGATTTAGCAATTGCTATTACTAATAGTGCAATTGTATCAAAAAATTTTACAGATGATGAAGAACAGATGAATCGAATTATATCAGAAACAAATTTAGGTGTTGATTCTATTGATGAATATTTACATGATACTGATTATAATGGTTATGAAGATATGGAAAAATTTACTGCTGATCAAAAAGAAGAACTTATGGAGAATGCTAATAGTTCCGAGCTAGATAAAATGACAGAAAAAGAAGTTTCTAATGACTTAGAAGCTGGAGGTAAAAGTCTATGAAAGATTTAGAATTAGTAGAAATTAATAATAATAGTTATGTAGTTTTAAAAGAAGTTAAACATAAAGATACCTCTTACTTATATTTATCTAATATTAATGATGAAGAAGATATAATGATTAGAAAAACTGAAGGAGATATGATTATTCCTTTAGCAAGTGAAGAAGAATTTGAAATAGCTTGTAATTTACTAATAAAACAAGGATTAATATAAAATAAAAAGAAGTTTAATTAAAGTGGTAAAGTAAAAGTAGACAGATAAAAAAAGAACTGTCTACTTTTTCTATGTTAAAATTTAATAAAGGAGATGTGTGTATATGAGAGAAAAC
>CADBCT010000024.1 GCA_902793315.1 uncultured Erysipelotrichaceae bacterium | reverse complement strand
TCAGTAGCCATATCATCTCTAATAGATAAAGCTTTATTATAATAAGTCTTAGCATTTTCTCCACTTAGTAAGTAAGAGCCTACCATGATTCTTCTTTTTACTTCTTTACCAAAACCTTCTCTTCTAGTTTCTAAGTATAAATCTTCATGACTCTTTGGGTTTTCATGAGATAAACCATACCTAATACCATCAAATCTAGCCAAGTTAGATGAAGCTTCTCCCATGGCAATAATTTGATATAAAGTAACAGCATTATCTAAATATTTCATATCTACATAATCAACGGTTGCTCCATTTTCTTTTAACATTTCAATTACGCCTTCAATTGTCTTAATTATTTCAGGATCAACAATATCAGACATTAAGAATCTAGGTACTGCAATCTTCTTACCCTTAATATCTTTTCCAATTAATCTTGTATAGTCTTCTACTTCTCTATGTGAAGAAGTCATATCATGAGGATCATGTCCACTAATAACATTTAATAATAAGGCATTATTTAATACATTTTGAGTCATTGGACCTAATTGATCTAGGGAAGATGCAAAAGCAATTACTCCATAACGTGATACTCTACCATAAGTTGGTTTCATACCTACAATACCTGTATATGAAGCAGGTTGTCTAATAGAACCACCAGTATCACTACCTAAGGCAAATGGTACATGCCTTGCGGCAATAGTAGTTGCACTTCCTCCACTTGATCCTCCAGATATTTTATTATTATTCCAAGGATTTTTAGGGGCACCAAAATAAGAGGTTCTTGAACTTGAACCCATCGCAAATTCATCCATATTAGTCTTACCAACAATAATCATATTGTGAGCTTTTATTTTCTCTACTACAGTAGCATCATAAATAGGAATAAAATTATCCAATATATGAGATGCTGCGGTAGTACGTAAATCTTTAGTTAAAATATTATCTTTTATCGCAATAGGAATACCAAATAATAAGTTATCTACTTCTTTTCCTTCTAATTCTTTAGCTTGTTTTAAAGCTTCTTCTTTATTTAAAGTGATGTAGGCATTTAAATCTTTATCAGCTTCTATTCTTTTAAATGCTTCTTCTACTAAATCTATTGGTTTAATTTCTTGGTTTTTTAACAACTCATTTATTTCTTTAATACTCTTCTCTAAATACATTAAGCTCCCTCACTTTCACCAATAACAACTGGTACAGTTATATAATTACCAGTATGATTAGGAGCATTTTTTAATACTTCTTTAGCTTCTAACATTCTAGTATCTGTATCATTTCTTAAATCAGCATTATGATCCCAAGGAGCTATTAATATCTCATCATCATAACCTACTACATCATTTACTTTTTCTACATCATCTAATAACTTTTTTAATTCTACTTGATACTTTTCTATCTCTTCCTCAGTTACTTTAATACGAGCAAGATCAGCAACATGTAATACTTCTTCTTTAGTCAATTTATTCTTCATATCAAGGTCCTCCCTTTTTGCTGTATTTATTATATCATAAATACCAACTTTATAACAAAAAATAAGAGGATTTCTCCTCTTATTGTTCTGCAAAACAGTTTGTTATATATACTGTATTTGGTTTCTTGTTAGTTTTAAAATCAAAATCTGATACAGTACCAATAATTGTTATTTCTTTACCCTCTTTAAAGTTTAATTCAGTTTGTTCTTTTACAATATCACATTTAATATCTAGTGAATATTTTTCACCTTCATCTTGATATCCTATTTTTATACTATGATTCTTTTTATCAACTTTTTCTAAGGTAGAAATAATTCTTACAAACTTCTTATAATATTTAGTATAAGCTTTATTAGCATCATCATTAAATTCAATAGCCATATCAACATCTTGAACAGTAATTGGTTCTGTATTATATTTTAATGACCATTTACCTAATTCCATATCTCTTCTACCTTGTAATTGTTTATATTTAATTACTTTATAACCTAAGCCATAATATTCTTTAGTACCACCATCTTTATAAGTATGAGTTGGTATTGCGAAGAATGGTCCTTTGTTATATCTAGATACACAGATAATATCAATAGCAACCATAATAATTAAGATTACAATAATAGAAAAGATAATATTAATAATTAATTTTGCCCTTCTAATCTTTTTATCATCAGGTAAAACATCAATATCTAACTCTTCATCATCAAATGAATCAATTATTTCTTGTTCTTTTTCTTCAAATTCCATAGCTTCTGCAGTATTTTTATGTTCTCTTTTTGCATATTTCATATTAACACCTCTTATCCCCTTTTCATGCGCTATATTATAACATATTTTCTTTATTTTGTAAAGTTTTACTTACTCTCAAGCTTGTCTTTAAACTCTTCTTCAGTCCAGATTTCAATACCTAAATCCCTTGCTTTAGTATATTTACTACCTGGATTTGCACCTACTATGACTACTGAAGTCTTTTTAGATACTGAATCTACAGTTTTTCCACCAAGCGATTCTATTTTTTCTTTGGCTTCATCTCGAGTAAATATTTCTAGTGATCCAGTAAGAACAAAAGTCTTTCCTGTGAAAGATTCATCTTCTACTACTTTTTGTCCTAAATAGTTCATATTTAAATTAAACTCTTTTAATTTTTCTATTACTTGTCTATTTTCAGTATTATTAAAATAATTAACTACACTTTCAGCTATTATTTTACCAACATCGGGAATATTAACTAATTCTTCTAAAGTTGAATTTTCTAAGTTTTCCATAGTTTCAAACTTACTAGCTAATATCTTAGCTGTTTTAGCTCCTACATGTGGTATTCCTAAAGCAAAGACTAACTTCTCTAGTGAATTTTCTTTACTCTTTTCAATAGCCTCTAACAAATTAGAAACTGATTTTTCACCATAGCCTTCTAATCTTTTTAAATCCTGAGAATGCTTATTTAAATTATAAATATCTGGAATGCTAGTTATAAATTTAAAATTATAAAAATCTTCCATAATATTTTCTCCTAGACCATCTATATTCATTGCATCACGTGATGCGAAATGAATTAAACTCTCAACATGTCTAGCAGGGCATTTATCATTAGGACAGAAGTAATCTACTTGTCCTTCTTTTTTTACTAATTTAGTACGACACATAGGACACTCTGTAATCATTACAAAGTCTTTTTCAGTACCTTTTCTTCTCTCTATCTTTCTTTCTACTACTTCTGGTATTACATCTCCAGCTTTTCTAATAGAAACTATATCACCTATTTTTAAGTCCTTTTCTTTTACATAATCTTCATTATGAAGAGTAGCTCTTGAAATAGTACTTCCAGCAACTATAACTGGTTCTAGTACAGCATTGGGAGTTATTTGACCAGTTCTTCCTACTGTGAAAATAATATCTTTTAATTTAGTTAATACTTCTTCAGCAGGAAATTTATAAGCAGTAGCCCATTTAGGATATTTAGCAGTATAGCCTAATTTCTTTTGATCACTAATACTATTTACTTTTATTACTACTCCATCAATATCATAAGCCAAATCTTTCCTTAATCTACCTTTTTCTTCAATAAATTCTAATACTTCATTAATATTCTTTACCAATCTATTATTAGGATTAATCTTAAATCCTAGTTTTCTCATATACTCTATTGCTTCAGCATGAGTAGTTAATCCATAATCTTCTGGATCTGGTAAATGATAAATAAAATTATCTAATTTTCTAGAAGCAGCTACTTTAGAATCTAATTGTCTAATTGAACCAGCTGCGGCATTACGACAATTCTGTAGTAATGGTTCTCCTTTTTCTTTTCTCTTTTCATTTAATTCTTCTAAAGTTTTTTTATTCATGAAGATTTCTCCACGAACTTCAATATCTACAGGTTCTTTTAACTTTAATGGAATAGCTTTAATAGTTTTAACATTATGTGTAATATCTTCTCCTGTTGTACCGTCACCTCTAGTTGCACCTCTAACTAAATTACCTTTTTCATATAGAAGTGATACTGAAAGACCATCTATTTTTAATTCACACATGTATTCAGGAGTAATACCTTCTTTTTTTATTCTTTCATCAAAAGCAATAAGTTCACTCTCTGAAAATACATCACTTAAAGACATCATAGGAATTTTATGACTAACTTTAACAAATGAATCAATTATTTTACCACCAGCATGTTGTGTAGGAGAATCTTCTCTAACCCAATCAGGATGAGCTTCTTCTATTTCAAATAATTCTCTTAAATATTTATCATATTCTTGGTCAGTTATACTAGGATTATCTAGAGTATGATACTCATAATCTGCTTGATTAATAATATCTATTAATTCATTCATTCTTTCTTTCATAATATCACCTATTTCCTATTAATATTATACCATAAAAAAAGAGATTATTAATCCCATAAGTGTAATGGATAATCTCCTTCTTGACTCTCTTCTGTTCTAACTAAAGCTTTAATTGATTCTTTAACTGCAGGTGCATCTTCTTTATAAGTTACACCGTACCAAGTAGCAGTAGTTGGGATAACTTCACAAGTAGAAAATTTCTCATCAATTGATTCAAATAAAACATCTGGTATTAAGAATTCACATTTATCTAATTTTTCAGAATTCTTTTCTAAGAATCCTTTAAATTTACTTTCAATATAGTTAAAGATACTTGGATCAAATAATAACATATTCATTGATACTGTATCATCTTCAGAAACAGTAAATTCTTCTAATGTTTCATCTAATGGTTTAGCTTTAATAGTACCATCTTCAATTCTACCAACAGAGCTTTCTGTTAGTTTTGTTAAATACCCGTTTTCTACATTACAAACTCCTCTTTTTACAGCTCCATTTTCAGTAATAGTATTCTTTACTAGATAACCCACCATACCATAACGATGTGGCATATCATCTACATTCATATTTCTCAAGAATTCTGCTCCTTTTAAGAAAGCATCTCTTCCATAGAAATCATCTGCATTAATAATCATAAATGGTTCATGAACTTTGTCTTTACAACAAAGTATTGCATGAGCTGTACCTAAAGGTTTTTGTCTATCTTTTAATTCGTCATAAAATAATGGTACATTATCATTTTTTTGAAAAGCATATTCTACTTTAATATGTGGTTCTACTCTAGCTCCAATAGTTTCTTTAAAAATATCAAAATTTTCTTCTTTAATTAAGAATACTACCTTATTAAAACCAGCTTCTAAAGCATCATAAATAGAATAATCAATTATAAATTCTCCATTGGGACCCATTGGTTCAATTTGTTTTAAACCTCCAAATCTACTTCCCATACCTGCCGCTAAAATAACTAATGTAATATCTTTATTCATTATATTCCTCCTTTGATATTTAAGTTATTTGTAAGCACATTATATCATATTTTCTCTAAATAAAAAAGAAACTATACTTTTGATAGTTTCTTATGATTTTTCATTAGTTTTTTAATACCATGAGGATGCTTAAAAGCTACACTAACTAATGTATTAGATACCTCTACTACTCTACCAGCACCAAATGTTTCATGATAGACATAATCACCTACTTGGTAATCAACTTCTTCTTCCCTAAACATTTCTTCTGTTTCTACCTTTTCTTCTACTTTTTTAGGTTCATCATTAACATTAGATTCAATTAAATTACTATTTATTTCTCCTATAAACCTACTAACAGGATTAATTTGTTCATTACCAAATAAAGTTCTTCTACGAGCATTAACTAAGTGTAAATCATCCTTAGCTCTAGTAATAGCTACATACATTAATCTTCTTTCTTCTTCTAATTCAGAGGCTTCCATTAAAGAATTTATATGTGGAAATAAACCTTCCTCCATACCAATTACAAATACATGATCAAACTCTAATCCTTTAACTGAATGAATAGTCATTAAATTAATTCTATTAGGATCATCTTTATAATCTTCTACATCACTTATTAAACTAATTTCAAGTAAGAAGTCTTCTAAAGATATTAATCCTTCTCTTTCTTCAAAAGACTTAGTAATAGATTTAAATTCTTCTAAGTTCTCTAATCTAACTTCTGCATCAAGTGTCTTTTCACTTTCTAATTCTTCTTTCATACCAGTAGTCTCTAAGACTTTATCTATTAATTCAGTAAGCGTTAAATCACTAGCTATTTCTTTTAATTTCTCTATCATTTCTTTAAAAGCTAATTCTTTACCACTAGTTATAGCTTCATAGATACTAGTATTTTCTTGATCAGCTTTAGCAGTTAGATTCTCAATCGTCTTTAAACCTATTCCTCTCTTAGGAACATTAATTACTCTAAGAAGTGATACATTATCTTTAGAATTATGAAGTAAACGTAAATAAGCAATTAAATCTTTTATTTCTCTTCTTGAATAGAAGTAGAAACTACCTACAACACGATATGGTAAGTTTTCTTTTAACATTTCTTCTTCAACAACACGTGATTGAGCATTAGTTCTATATAAAACTGCGATGTCTTTATACTCTGTACCCCTATTTAATAATTCTTTTATCTTTCTTATAACATACTGAGCTTCATCTCTTTCATTATAAGAACGATAATACTTAATCTTTTCTCCTTCTCCACGAGCAGTCCATAATTTTTTATCTTTTCTTTGCTTATTATTTTTAATAACATCGTTAGCAGCATCTAAAATAATACTAGTAGAACGATAATTTTGCTCTAATAAAATAGTTTTAGCATCTTTATAATCTTTTTCAAAATTTAAGATATTCTTATAATTAGCTCCTCTAAAGCTATAAATACTTTGAGAATCATCACCTACACAAGTCAAGTTTCTATTTTTAGAGCTTAACATCTTAGTTAAAATATACTGAGCTTCATTAGTATCTTGATACTCATCTACTAAAATATATTTATAGTAATCTTGGTATCTTTCTAATATTTCTGGATGATTTTTAAATAATTTAATTGGTAATAATAATAAATCATCAAAATCTACTGAATTGTTTTTAAATAATTTTTCTTCATATCTTCTATATACTTCACAAACTACTTTTTCGTATTCACTTACAGCATATTTTTCATACATAGTTGGACTAGTCATTTCATTTTTACAACTACTTATTTTATTTCTAATTGCTTTAGGATTATATATTTTAGGATCATAACCCATATCTTTAATAATCTTTTTAACTACTGTTAAAGAATCATCAGAATCCATAATTACAAAGTTACGATCATAGCCTAAAACATCACTATTATCTCTTAATAATCTTAATCCAAAGCTATGGAATGTTGAAACTGTCATTTTACGAGCAATATCCCCTACTTGCATATAAACTCTATCTTTCATTTCCTTAGCTGCTTTATTAGTAAATGTAATAGCTAAAATACTATAAGGACTTACTTCTAATTCATCTATTAAATAAGCTATTTTAGTTGTCAAAGTTTTTGTTTTTCCTGCACCTGCTCCAGCAATTATTAATAATGGTCCATCATTATATAATACTGCTTCTCTTTGCTTATCATTTAATTCTTTTAAATTCATTTTATCAACATCCTCAGTTATTTATTATATCGAATTACTATTATTTGAACAAGAAAAAAGCATAGATTTTACAACCTACGCTTGAAGGATATGGATTCATGACTTCCTACCCTGGTTTGTGAAAGCTTTCGCCCAACTAGCTATATTAAACTAAGCCTTCCAAGTTTCCCTCTTGTGTGCAATATTGCTGACACAATAGTAAGAAGCTTTATAGATTCTTATCCTTTATTTGCTTAATTTTCGATAGAATTGCTTCTACCAAAGTATGGACCCTTATTTTATTAATAAATTAATAAATATTAGATTTGACTCTTTACCTTAAGAATCTTGCGATTAATAAGTATTAGGTCCCAGCAAATAACTAATAAGAATCAACCGAATAAATCATTATTGATGACAAGTCACCAATAATACTCCCACTATTGTTATGTCCATCATATCGATTATTTTTTCTACTGTCAACAGTTAACACATATTTTGTTTTTGTTTACGTAAACTAAAAGAAGTGTTATCTAACACTTCTATATAATTCTTGTAATTCTTCTATTTTATTTTCTTCTTTTTCTTGTCTAACTTTTTCTTTTTGTTTAGTTAATAGCTTTAATAGTAATTTATAATCATCTTTAGTAAAAATATCATCATTAATCTCTACTTCTTTAGTAATAATCTCTTTTTCTACTTTTGGTTTAGGAATATTACCATAGATATAACCATTTATTTCTTTTGGTTCAAAATTACTTGGTAATTTCTTTACACTCTTTTTAACTATTACTTTTTTTACTTTTGGTTTATAGTCCTTTTTTAAATAAATTAAAATTATTTTATATAAAATTAAGAAAATAATCCATGCGATAAATATTCCACTAGATAATTCTATTAAAGCTGTTACATTTTTATTTCCATAGATTGATTCTTGAGTAAAAACATCTAATTTATTAGAATTAATGACACTTAAAATTAGAGCTAATAAGTAATTCATAATTATATAAATAGCAATATTCAATCTCTTTATAAGTTTATCTGTTTTAAAATTAAATACACTAATCCATACAATAATATTCATAATTACAATAGCTGCCATATAAATAGCTAAATTAGGGAAGTAAACAGCTATAAAGAAATTATTCATCATATAATCAAACATCTTACTCAAAGATCCATGATATAAAACAATTAAACATCCGGCAATGAAGATAGAGATAATTATATAAATAGTTTTATTTCTTTTTGCAGTCTTTTTAGTTGTTGTTAAAAACAAATAACCTGCTACTAATAATAGTATCAAAACAAGCAAATATAAAGATGAACTCATTGAAACATCCATAAATATTTTAAGCTTATCTATTATTGATAATTTACTCATATCTTCACCCCCTTTAAATTTTATTCAACACTTACTAATTCAGCAACATAAATAGTTTGAGTACCAGAATCATTATTGGTACATGTAATTAATGTTAAGGTAGTCTTATCATAATCTCTATATATTGCTAATTTACCTGTTTTTGGTTGTTTATAAATATTAGTTATTTTATAAACATACTTCTTTCCTTTATATGTAATATAAGCAGTATCTGATACTTGTAATCTATATAATTCATTAAAGAATGCTTTCCATCCTGTACCAGAATGTCCTGCTAAAATCAAATTACCTCGATCTGTATCTGGATAATTAGAACCATCTACTACTAAGATGTTTTTTTCAACATCGTTTTCTGTTGAACGAACATCTAAGAAACCTTTCGTTAAATTAATTTTTGGTATAATCAAATAGCCAATATAATCATTAGTTACTACATCAGGTAGTTTTGATTCTTCAACTGGTTTTTTTACGTCTTCTTCTTCAGTAATATTAATTGGCTCTTCAGTGACTACTTCTTTACCATTATAGAATGCATTAGCCATGTAATCATAAGCAATTACTTTTTTAGCTTGCACATAGTTATACGAAAGAAAGAATCCTCCAATCAATGTAATAGTAGCGCCAATAAAGGCTGTTACATAGGGAGATATTCTTTTCTTTTCAACATTATTTAACTTTTTTTGCATTTCCAGTAATATAGTAGATTCCAGATAATGTAATAATCATTCCAAGTAGAATAATTATTCCAGAAGGTATTGTAGCTGTATCAGGTACAATTACTTCTTTAGCATTTACAAATATTACTTGATGAGATAAATGTGCATCATCAATTGTAAAGGTAATTTTTTCATTACTCTTCATGTATCCAGTTGGTGCACTAACTTCTTCTACAGTATATGTACCATTAGCTAAGTCAGTTAATACATAAGCTTCAGTAGTACTTGTAAATCTAGCTATTTCAGCACCTTGAGCATCTCTAACTACTAGTACTGCTCCTGCTAGAGGTTGATTTGTTTCTTGATCAACTTTAACAATATTAACTACTGCTTTTTTAGCTGTATTTTCCATTACTATTGTAAAGGAATTATTAATACCATCAATAGTGAAAGTCTTAACTTGATCACTTAAGATATAACCTTCTGGTGCTGCTACTTCTTGAACAGTATATGTACCATTAGGTAAGTTTTTAATAATATGTGCATTAACAGTAGAAGTCCATTCAGTTATAACTTTACCATTTGCATCTTTTAATACTAATTTAGCACCTTCAAGTGGTTGCTTAGTATTAGCATCTACTTTTTTAATTGATACTGCTGAAGAAAGAATATGTAATACTACTTCCTTTGTACCAGTTTTATTTTCAGTTGAATATAAAGCAACATTTTGCATCTTAGTATTAGTTGGTTGATATTCATTTACTGAAGTATAAATTGAACTAACACCAGTTACGCTAACTTTAATCTCTGATACTGAGTTTTCTATTGAGCTAGCTGGAACTTTAATTTTAAAGCTTCCATTACCCATAGTAAATGCTCCAGTATAAGTCATTTCTGTTCCATCAGATTTAACAATTTTAGTATCAGCAGGTGCTCCTGTTAAAGTAACTGTTTTATTATCTGATAAACTAGATGATATTGTAATATCATTTGAAACATAATATGAATCATTTAATGACATGTTATCTCCATTTGTAGTTAAGCTTAACTTAGCATCTACTGAAGATACATTACCATCATTTCTATGACTGTATCCTTCATTCATTAAATTCTTAACATATTTTCTTAGTCCATATTTATCTGAACCACTTTGTTTGAAGTCAGATCCTAAATTGGATGCTCCTTTAGCCTTATCTAAATACCACCATACAGCAGTCTGAGTTATGTAATAGTCTTTTTCTTTGTCTCCAACGATAGACTTATTAGGATAACCATTCTTTAAGATATAAGCTACTCCTCCATCAACAAATTTACTGTTATTAACTAGATTAGCTGTAATATTTTGAGCTAAACCCTTGTGTCTAGATAAACAGTATACATATCTTCCATCTGTAGTTCTCTTGATGTTAAAACTTACTCCTGCAATATATGCATGAATCTTTGTCGCAGACCCTAATTGGATACTACTAGGAACTGCTTTTACACTTTCCACTGATGTTACTACTAACACCAAAGCTATCATAGCTGTTATGATTCTTTTTAAATGCTTTTTCATAAATATTTTCCCCCTCGATAAATTGGCTATATTATAACACTTTTATTATCAAATTTCAAGTGTTTTATAATAATATAACTATTTATTAAATAATATTTAGGGATTTCTCTCCTTTCATTACTATCATATCACATTTATCAATTAAAGATAACCATTTTAAATGTTTTTCATATAATAATTCGAAGGAGAGAATTTTTTGTGAAAAAAATATTATTATATAGTTTAATTTTATTATTTATTTTTATCGTAGGAGCAGCTTCTTTATTTGATTTTAATCCAAGAAAAGAGGCTAAAAAATTAGAAGAAGTTACTCTAGCTGAAGTAGCTCATACTATCTTTTATGCGCCTATGTATGTAGCTATTGAAAATGGTTATTTTAAAGATAATGGTATTAACTTAAACCTAGTTCTAGCAAGTGGTGCAGATAAAGTAACTGCCGCCCTTTTATCAGGTGATGCTGATATTGGATTCTGTGGTAGTGAAGCTACTATTTATGTTTATAATGGTGGAGAAAAAGATTACTTAAAAACCTTTTCTCAGTTAACTAAAAAAGATGGAACATTCTTAGTATCTAGAGAAAAAATAAATAATTTTACTCTAAATGATTTAAAGGGAAAAACAATTATTGGAGGAAGAGCTGGAGGTATGCCAGAAATGTCTTTAGAATATGCTCTAAAGACAAATGATATTGATCCAAGAAAAGACGTTTCAATTGATACATCAATTGCTTTTGCTGCTATGAGTGGAGCTTTTATTGGGGGACAGGGAGACTTTGTAACACTATTTGAACCAACTGCTACTATGGTAGAGCAACAAGGATATGGTTATATAGTTGCTAATATAGGTGATTTAGCTGGTACTGTTCCATATACTTCTTACTCAGCCAGAATATCATATATAAATAATCATAAGGAATTAATAAAAAACTTTGATAAAGCTATTCAAAAAGGATTAGACTATGTTCATAGTCATAGTAATTCTGAAATAGCTAAAATAATAAAAAAACAATTCCCAGATACTAAAGAAAAAGACTTAAAAATAGCTATTAAAAATTATCGAAGTGCTTGGCCTAAAACAACTACTTTTACTGAAGAATCATTTAATCATTTACAAGATATTATGATTGATTATGGAGAAATAAAAGAAAAAGTATCCTACAATAAATTAACTTATAAAATAAATAGAGACTAAGTCTCTATTTTTGCCCTATCATATTAATTATTTATTCATAAAATACTCTAGGAGGTCTTATGAATAAAGTATTAGAAATAAAAAACTTAAAGAAGATTTATCACTCTAAAGAAACAGAAACTATAGCACTTAAAGACATTTCATTTACTGTTTATGAAGGAGAATTCATCTCAATAGTTGGACCATCTGGTTGTGGTAAATCAACTATTTTATCAATACTTAGTAATACGTTAGATAAATCTTCTGGAGATATAGATTTAAATAATAAAAAAATAGCTTATATGTTACAAAATGACTGTTTGTTATCTTATTTAACTGTCTTGGATAATTGCTTAATAGGTTTAAAAATCCAAGGTAAAGTAACTGAAGAAGATAAAAATTATGTAATTAATTTATTAAATAATTATGCCTTAGGTGACTTCATAAATAAATATCCAAATAGTTTATCAGGAGGAATGAAACAAAGAGTAGCTTTAATTAGAACTTTAGCCTTAAAACCAGATATTTTATTATTAGATGAACCAACTTCTGCCCTAGATTATCAAACCAGTCTAACCGTCTCAAAAGATATCTCTAAAATAATTAGACAAGAAAAGAAAACAGCCATTATGGTTACTCATGATATTAATCAAGCTATAAGTATGTCAGATAAAATAATAGTCTTAACAAAAAGACCCGCAACTATCAAAAGTATTTATAATATTAATTTATCTAGTAATAATCCATTAGATAGAAAAAAAGAAAAAGACTTTAATGACTATTATGAAAAAATATGGAAGGATTTAGATATTTATGAGTAAAGAACACTTAGAATATTTAAAGAAAGAAAAAAAGAATAAGTTAGTTATTATTACTAGTAGATTACTTATTCTTATAATCTTTATAGTTACTTGGGAATTATTATCTAAATTAAACTTAATTAATTCTTTTCTCTATTCTAGTCCAAGTAAAATACTGAATACAATTATTAAATTAATTAACAATAAAGAACTATTTAAACACATAAATATAACTTTATATGAAGTATTTATTAGCTTCTCTCTATCTAGTATTATAGGCATCTTAATAGCTACTCTACTCTGGT
Source organism: uncultured Erysipelotrichaceae bacterium (assembly GCA_902793315.1). Lineage (GTDB taxonomy): Bacteria > Bacillota_I > Bacilli_A > RF39 > UBA660 > UBA3789. Next base: position 819 of record CADBCT010000024.1, on the reverse strand, counting down.
TTAATAAAAGATTATCTCTAATTATTGATCCCTATCTAACTATTATTAATTCATTACCTAAAGTAGCTTTAGGACCATTAATAATTATTTGGGTAGGAGCTAGTATAAATTCAATTATATTTATGGCTCTATTAATATCATTATTTACTACTATTATAAATATTTATAGTGGTTTTAATTCTATTAATAAAGATTATATTATTATGTTTAAGTCATTTAAAGCTACTAAGTATCAAATATTTAGATATTTAATCTTACCTAGTAGTCTTAATAACATAATAGCTACTTTAAAAATAAACATATCACTAAACTTAATAGGAGTTATTATGGGAGAACTACTAGTATCTAAACAAGGACTAGGTTATTTAATTATGTATGGTTCTCAAGTATTTAATTTAGACTTAGTACTTACTAGTATTTTTATCCTAGGAATTATATCTTACTTAATGTACTATCTCATAAACTTAATAAATATAAAAAGCAAATCATTAATTTGATTTGCTTTATTATCCAATTCTAAATGCTGGCGAAACACCATAAGCATGAGTAGAATAGTTGCCGGGCCAGTTACCAGTGTCGCCCACACTGTAGAAATTGCGGTTAGTGTTAGAACTAGCCGAGCGCATCCACCAATAAGCATTTGAACCATTTCTTTGTTTAATTGCTCCTGAGTAATTGCTCGTTGTGACATTTAAATTACTATAATAATCTAATTGTCTTGTATTATTATAAGCAGTATCTAAATAATCTATTCCACCACTTGTATTTCCATCTACATCTTCGTATACTTCATGCGTCGATAACAAGTATAGTTTATCT